>JAZMZK010000070.1:0-37490 GCA_045585955.1 Victivallaceae bacterium | reverse complement strand
CGAGGTGTTTTTTGTAACATCCTTTCCTATTGCAGAAGAATATCCGCTGATTCAGGGAATCACCAGACTGCAACTGGAGCAAGAAGAGATTGCCGGTTCCCGTGTGAAACGCAATATGAGTCGGATCTCAAAACTGAGAAGACTGTGTAAAATATATCGCCCTGATGTGCTGATAGCCTTTATGCAGGAGCCCAATTTCCGGGCGATCCTGGCAACAATTGGGTTGCCGGTGAAGACGGTGATTTTGTAGTGATCGATGATGTGGCTTACGTTGTCGGTTCAGATTTATTTGCCGATGCCAATGCTGAGGCTGCGGCAGCTGAAGGCACTGCCGGTAAACTGGTCGTGGTAAAAGGTGCCGAGGTTACTTACGATGCCAATCCGTGGTTCCTGCTCAACACTCCGGCTAAAGAAATCGAAACTGACAAATGGAGCTATGACTATGTTGTCGATGCTTCCGAAACTTACGATTTGCAGATCGACGGCACTCTTGGTGCTTATCAGGTGCTTTTGAACAATGCCGAAACTGTTGTCAGCACCACCGGTAAACTTTTTGCCACCGGCGAAACACTCCGCGTGATGGGCGGTTCGCTTTCGGTTGACGGCATCCGCGAAGCCAATGCCGGTACCCCCGAAGAAATTTTCACCGGCAGCTGGGGCGGCGGTACCAAACCCGGTGCAGATACCCAGATCAAAGGCGGTTACATGCAGATCAATCAGGGTGCTGTTGCCGATTTCAACAACACCGTGGTATTTATCAATGCCGGATGGATGAACTTTGACGATGCCAAAGCCGATTTCAACAATACTTACATCTATCTCGGCAGCGGCGGAAGCTATGCTCCGATTGCGGTGGAAATGAAAAACGGTGCCGAAGTTACTTTTGCTGACAACACCACTGTTATCAACGATACCACCTTTACCATGAACATCACCGTGGACGCCACTTCCACACTGACTTTGGATGCCAGCAGCAGTATCACCGCCACCACGCTGACTGTGGCTGACGGCGGTAAATTCATCATCGATGCGAGCAACTTCAGCGGTTACAAGAAGGTCGTTGATCTGGCGGGTACTGAATCGCTTGAAGGCAAAGTCACTATCGAAGGTGAAGGCGTTACTGCTATTTACGGCACCGATGGCGATGTGGCTCTGACTACTGCTGATATGGCGACGGTGTTTGTCAACGCTGAATACACCGGCGAAGTCGGTGCGGATCTCGGCAACGGCAAGTTCTTCGGCGTGAACGCGTTTGCGGACTTTGAAAGCGCACTGCGTGCCGCTTGCACCGATAGTAAGGTCAGTCGCATTGAAATCGAAAGCGATCTGGTTGAGCCGAATATCGAATATACCGGATACAATGATATTGCGCAGAAGTTGACCATCGGTGCCGCTGCCGGCAAGAAATTTACGGTCGATCTGGGAGCGCACACCTATAGTGTTGAATCTGTGGCTATCCGCGTGATGGGTGACGGTGCTTCGCTGACGATCGAAGAAGGTGTTAAATTTGTCGGTCTGGATGTGGTTGCAGACGGTTTTGCCACCACTAATGAAGAAATGATCATCAACGGCGAAGTTCAGGCGCTCTCGCTGAAGGTTTGGACCAACAACAACGGTATCACCGTCAACGAAACCGGTAAGGTAGTGTTGGGCTACGGCGACGGCCAGCTGGATTTGGCCTATGGTAACGGCTTCCTGACCGTCAACGGTACTCTGACTGATACCAGCGATGACAGTTTGACCGATGGTCCGCAGTTCCGTGCCGGTTACTCCGGTACCCGTGGCAACGGCAATACCATCAATTTGAACAATACCTACTTTGAAGGCGGCGCCCGGTTCACTGTCAACGGCAGCAACGGTACTATCAATATGGACAACTCGGTGCTGAAAGTTTCCGGTGGCGATGCTCCCGGCAGCCTGACCATTTCCAGCAGCGGCAACATGATCAATGTCGAAAATGGCAGCCGTTTGATCGTTGCCAATGTCAATGTCGGTGCCAATAACACAATTGCCGTGGATGGCAGTTCGCTGGAAATCGGCAACCTTACCAACAACGGTGCGGTGAATGTTGTTGGCAGCAATACCAGTACTCTTGATTTCCAGTTTGCTGATGCTTCTACTGTCAAGCGGGTCAATGTGCTGGGCGGCGGTATCAAGGATTCCGAGTTCAACGGCAATATGCTGGTTACTGGCAACGCTGCTGTGGAAGGCGAAAACACGGTTGACGGCATTGCCAAGATCGTCAACGGTGCGGCTTTGACTGTGGAAGAAGAAGCGGTTCTGGATGTCAAAAAAATCGCTATCGGCGAAGATAACTACGGTTCGCTGGATGTTGGCGAAGCCGATTCTTACGACAAAAAAGGCGGCACACTGGTCGTTGAAGGTACAGTTACCGGCGAAGGTTTGACTGTTAATGTTGATGCTAACGGAACTCTCGCAGTGGAAGATGGCGGTAAACTTACTGCCAGCCAGATAGCCGTTGAAAATGGCGGCGTTGAGCTGACTTTGGCGGATATGGGCGGCAAGCTTCTGGTCAAAGAGGGCGGCGAAGTCGAAGCCCGTTTCCTGAAGGTATTCAACTATGGTACGGTTGAAGTCGAAGGCAGTGTTGATTTGAAGCACTCCGATCCCAGACAGAATTTGTTGCAGGTAATGGCAGACGGCGAAGTGAATATCCGCTCCACCGGTGAAGTTACCATTGATGGACATAATGCGATCGTTAAAGAAGACGGTCTGCTGAATATTTATGGCGGTAAGTTGAATGTTACCCGTTGGGAAGGCCGCGACATCGGCGGCGTGCTTACCAACGAAGGCAAAGTTGTTGTTACTGGCAGCGATGCCGCTGAAGTGAATATTGTCAAGGTTGAAGGCAACGCCATTGAGCTGGTCAACGGTGGTTTGGTCGATTCCAACATCGGCGGTACCGTGATGGCTTACGGCGAAAACAATATCAGTGGTGAAACCACTATCAGCTCCCTGCGTATGGGGTATAAGGCTGATAAAGTTGACGATGCCAAGGTCAACATTACCGGCGCATATAACGGCAGCTTTATCGTGGGCTGGGAAGATGGCAATGCTGACTCAACTTATGTGCTGAACATCGGTAAAAAAGATGGCGAACGCACTACCGTCGGCAAGGAATCTGCGCTCGGTAACATCCTGAATGTCCACGGGGCAAATGGTTCGGCAAATATTGTCAATACTGATTTCTATTTGCACCAGCTGCGAGCCAAGGGCGATGTAAGTTTTGCCGACAGCAATATTTACTTGAAAAATGTTGATCAGGCGATTTTTGCAACTGTGACCTTGAGCAACTCCATTTGGGATGCCGAAAACAACTTCAACAGCTATGTGGCAGTTGGCAGCGACTCTTACAATGGTAATGCGGTAGCCGATGCTGCTTTGATCTTGAATAGCGAATCCAAGGTTTACGCTTACAAGCTCGGTTTGAACAATGCCGGTGATTATACGGTCAGTCTTTCCGCTGATAAGTCTTATATCGAAGTGGAAAACGATCTTTACATCGGTATCGGTGCCACCGCAACTTTGACCGACAGCGATGTTGTTACCGATACTGTTACGGTCAACGGTGCGTTGACTCTGGATGGAGCTTCCAAATTCACAGCCAATACTCTTACTCTGGGCGAAAACGGTACTATAACCATCGACGGTAACGCCTTTACCGGCGGCACCCAGACGATCATTGATCTCACTGGCACAGAAAGTTTGGAAGGCAAGGTCAACTTGATCAACGGCGAAGGTATGACTCTGCTCTACGGAAAAGATGGGGATGTGATCCTGACTGATGTCAGTACTGATACACTCTATGTAAATGCAGCATGGGCTGATAAAAGCAACGGTGATGTTGTCGGTGAAGGTCTGGTGATCGGTGCCAACGCTTTTGCCAGCAGTAAAGATGCGTTGACCAAGGCCAATGAACTCGGCGGCGAAATCACCGTTGATGTTACCGGCATGGGCAGTGATATGGTCAATAATTATACTGTCAAACTCAACAATGCCGGAACTTATACCATTACCGGCGGTACCGGCAAGGGGGCTGACCTCTATGGTGTTACGGTTCAGAATGGCAGTGCGAAACTTGTCTTTGATGACGCATACTTTGCTATCGGAAAACTGTATTTGCCCAATAAAGGCACTTTGCTGACTGTTACCAATTCCATCATCGGTACCACTCAAACGGTGTATGCCGGTCACAAAGGTTGGCTGACCGCCAATCAGGGGTCGATGAGTTTTGATAACTCCATTGTCGGTATCAACTTCAACAACTTTACCGATGAAGAGATCAAAGCCATGCCCCGCAGTGCTTCCGAGGTCAAGGCGGCGGTCGAAGCCGGTACTTACAAATACTGGACCAATGACTACACCCAGGGCAACAACAACGGTCCGCATTTCGGAACTGCTGCCGATGTTACCGTTACTGACTCTACCTTGAGCACCACTTGGATCAGTTTGATCGATCGCGCTGAAATGTCTTTGGATAACAGCGTGCTGTATTACGGCGGTGCAGTCAGCATCGGTACCGGCTGGGTTGACGATCTGTACAAATACAATTCCAACGAAATCGGCTGGGATGCCCAGGTCTGGTGGGGCAACTCTCCTGCCACCTCTCCCGAAGGTTTCCGTGAAGGCGAAGTTGCGACCTTGAATATTACCGATTCTATCGTCCGCAATATCGGCGGTGGAAACGGCAACGACAGCGCCCACTTCCAGGTCGGTGGTACTGTTTATGGCGGTGGACCTCTGGTCGGCAAAGATTTTGCCGGGGTGTTGAATCTGACCAATTCCGAACTCTATATTACCATGTACAACTCCAATGGCGAAGTCATGGAAAGAGAGGGCGATCTGTTGGTCGTTAAATCCAACGGTACGGTCAATATGAAAGACTCCTTGCTGGTAGCGGGAAAGGTTGACAACTCCGGTGATTTCTTCGTCAACGGCGAAAAGACCAGCACTCTGAATATCGCTACTCTGACCGGCAACGCTATCGAAGTAACCGGCGGCGGTCTGAAAGACTCCACGATCGGCACTGCTGATAATATCACTGGTAATGTTATCTTCAGCGGCAACGCTGCTCTTGAAGGTACCAACAAGCTTGCCGGGGTCAACAAGGTGGTCAATGGTTCTACTCTGACCATTGATAAAGATGCTGAAGTTACCGCTCACTACCTGATGGCGGGCGAGGACAACTACTTTGCGTTCGGCAATGATAAGGAAGTCAAGGGCGGCACTATTGATATTGAAGGCAAGCTGAACATTACGCAGAACCTCAACGCCAATGCTAACGGCGTGGTCAATATCAAAGAAGGTGCTGAAGTCAAAGCTGCGATCGTGGCTGTGGAAAACGGCGAAATAGCCGATGCCGCAAAAGCCGGTGTGCTTAATGTTGACGGAAAACTCCAGTCCACCTTCCTTAATGTGTTCAGCGGCGGCGTTGCCAACATCAACGAAAGCGGCTATGTCCAGCTGGGCGAACACGAAACCGATCAGCAGCTGTTGCAGCTGGGTACCGATGGCACCGTAAATGTGGCTGGCGAGCTGAACATCAAGGGCAGCAGTACAGTAAACGGCACCTTGAATGTAAACGGCGGTGATTTGACCGTTGAAAAGACCCTGAACAACAACGGTACAGTTCAGGTTACCGGCGAAAGCACATTGAATATCAATAAGCTGACCGGTCATCTGTTGGTGCTTGATGGGGCTGCTATCAGCGAATCGAATATCGGTGGTGAAGTAAGATTGTCCTCTGGTGTAAGCACTTGGTCTGGTGAAAACACTGTTACTGGTGATTTCAGTGCAGGTTACAACAACTATGGTGGTGATCTGACTGCCAATATTACCGGCAACTTCACCAACTCCAACTTCCTGATTTGGGCACAAGATGGCAACAAGTCTGTGGTCAATATCGGTAGTGCCGAAGCTGAAAGAACCAAGTACAACGGCGGAACTATCGGTGAATTTGAAAACAGTGAAGTCAATGTTGTCAATGCAGATGTAGTCTATAGCTATTCCTATATCCGCGGCAATTTCAATGTGACCGACAGTACCATGACTATTCAGAATGGTTACAATACCTACATGGCGGGTCAGGCGGTGGTCACAGTTGATAACTCAACTTGGTCGGCTGGTTCCTATGCCGCCATCGGCAGTTACGGCAGCAATGGCTATATGGCTGGTAATGCTGATGTAACTTTGCAGAACAAATCGACCTATACTGCCGGTAATCTGGAAATTTATGAAGCCGAAGGCAAAACTGTCAAGTTGACTGTCAATGACTCCACAGTCAATGCAACGACTTCTCTGACGGTTTCCGCCGGTGCGGAAGTTGAGCTCAAGAAAGGAGCCGCTCTGGATGCTGTAAAACTGGCTTTAAATGGCACTCTTACCATGGATGCCGCCAGTACCCTGACTGTCAGCAACGATGCTTTCACTATGGGCGAAAGTGCCTCGATCGTGATCGATGCTGCCGGTTTGGTCGGTGCAGTCAAGGTCATTGATCTCAATGGCAAGGTCAGCATGGAAGGCAATGACAAGATCACTTTCATCAATGGCGGCGAAAACTTCAAGGTCACCTATTTGAGTGATGGCGATGTGGTTATCTCCAATGTCGATCCCACAGCGATCTTTGTCAATGCTGAATGGAGCAATGAAGAATACATGGCTGACCTGGGCGAAGGCAAATACTTCGGTTTCAACGCATTTGCCGATGTGGATGATGCCGTAGCCGCCGCCGGAGCAAAAACCAATGTGATCACCGTTGCGAACGGCGATGCGCTGCATGTGGATGTAGCAACTGCCAATCCCAATGGTTTGACCATCAACATGGGTTACTACGGTATCACCTTTGATGCACAGGGCAATCTTGTTTCCCTCGAAAGCGGCGAAAAACTTGATATGTCAGTCGAAGGTTCTGAAATCTATTCCAAGTACATCGGCAAGAATGTAACCGTAAATGCTGATATACTGTGGGATACAGATCCGGATCGTGTGATCGATGGTGTTGTCAATGTTACTACAGTTATGAAGATGAACGATACTCTGACGGTCAACGGCGAGTTGAATGTCAGCGACAGATTTGTCTTTGCCGGTGGAGGCAAGATCGAGGTTGCCGAAGGTGGTATTTTCACTGCGAAGGCACTTAACAGCTACAACTGGGGCGTTGATGCGGAAATCAATGTTGCGGGCACTGCCAAACTTGACGAAATCAACTTTGGCGGCACGGTTACCATTGCCCAAGGCGGTACATTGGATATCGAAAAATCCATGGATGTCAACAAGCTGGTCAACCAGAGCACTTTGGCAATGGATGGTTACACTGCTGAAATTACCGAAATGGTCAACGACGGCACGGTAAATATCTCCGCTGGCAATGTGGCTGCTGATACTTTGACCAACAATAGTACAATGAGCATCACCGGCGGCAAAGCAGATGCCGAAGCTCTGACCAACAATGGCACAATGAGCATCTCCGGCGGCAACCTTGCTGCTGACAGTGTGGAAAACACCGGCAGCCTGACCGCCACCGGCGACAGCGTTATGGAATTCGGCAGTCTGGTCAATGACGGCGATGTTGTCCTGAAAGACACTGTATCGTTGACTCTCCAGAGCGTTACCAACAATTCCACGGTTACTTTGGAAGACTTCAACGGTACTCTGAAAGGTTTTGTCAAGGCCGAAGATAAGGCTGTCACCGGCAATATCAAGGTTTTGGGCAATACCACTTTGGCTGATACTGTTGATACTGCTCTGCTGTCCGTCGGCAGCTGGGATGAATTCAGCGATACTGTTGCTGAAGACGACAAACTTACTGTGGCTGAAACAGGTATTGTTTCTGCTTCCAACTTGTATGTGCAGGGCGGCGGCAAACTGGATGTTAAGGGCCAAGTCAATGTGATCGGTCATTACAATGGCGTTGACGGTATCTTTGCCAACTATGGCACAACCGATGTCCACGGCGTTATGAGTGTTACCAACGATGCCAGCTGTGGCTATAATCAGATTGGCGGTGAGCTGTTGGATAACAGCAAGATCGCGCTGAATATCTTCGAAGGCGGCGTGTTCAATCTGAACAC
This sequence comes from Victivallaceae bacterium, assembly GCA_045585955.1. GTDB lineage: Bacteria > Verrucomicrobiota > Lentisphaeria > Victivallales > Victivallaceae > SIG78. The sequence goes on along the minus strand of JAZMZK010000070.1, from coordinate 29,400 downwards.
CACTGCCGGTATTACCGAGGCTGATAAGGCTGCCAAGCTGAATATCGTTGACGGTGCCACACTGAATGTCAAGAAAGGCGGTACTTTCAACAGCGATAAAGTCAGTGTGGTTGACAATAACGGCACTGTCACTATTGATGGCGCTACCTATATTAAAGGCACTTTTGTCAATAACCGCGCCCGCGAAGTTGTGGTCAATGGAAATGCCAATATCAATATTTTCCAAAACTATGGTACAGTCAAAGTCAATGGTACATACAATGGCGACGAAAACACTGTTGGCAAAGAATTTAACAACGGCGGAACTTTGACCATTGCTGACGGCACATTCAATGTGCGAGGTCTGGTCAACGGCATTGATGCCAACAACGCCGGAACCATTGAACTGACCGGCAAAGCCGTGTTGAATGTGATCGGTACCCTTTCCAACAACTACAAAAACAGCACTATCAATATGGATGCCGACAGTTTGATCAAGGTCAACAACCTTGTAAACCTCGGCAAGCTGAATGTTAAAGTTGATCGCGATGGTGTCTGGATGATCATCGACGGTGCCCAAGGCGTAACCGACTTCGGTTCGGTAACAGTCAATGGCAATGTTCAGGACAACCTCCTGTTCAATGATAAAGAAAACGGCGACCTCTATTTGGTCAACACCAAGAGTGATGCGCTGTACTTCAATGCCGAATGGAGCGAAAATCTGGCAGCTTCGCTGGGTGCCAATACTTTCAAGGATACCGAACTCAACGGCAATGCTGTGGAAATCAAACCCGGTATCAACGCTGTCAAGTTCTACAATGGCACTTACAGCGATTACACGATCAACAAAGATGTGGCGATCGAAACCCTCGATAAGGGCAAGGTTACAATGAACCTGACCGCCGATGCCAATGTGACCGTGGTCGATGACACCAAGTTTGAAATGGCTGAAAACTCCACTCTGACCGTCAGCAAAGATGGTTCGGTAACTGTGGCTGCCGAAGCCGAACTCGTTGCCGTAACTGTGGTCAACAATGGTGCGGTAACTGTTGACGGCGCCATGACCGCCGACAGCATGACCAATAACGGCTCTGTAACGGTTGATGGAACCATGACCGCCAGCAGCATGATCAACAGCGGTACATTGAAGCTGAACAGCGAAAATGCCGTCTATGGCGACTTTGTCAACAATGGTGATGTGGAAATTGCCGAAACCGGCAAATTCACTGCCACCGGCGAATTTGTCAACGATGGTAAGTTCACCGTAAATGTTGCTGACGATATGGAAGGCGCCAAGCTGGTGATCGACCTTGCCGAAGATCGTGAATTTGCCTGGAACGATGGCGATATAACATTCAATGTTGCCGAAGGTATGAATGCGTTCTACGATGCCAACGGCGATGTGGCGGTCAGCAATGCCCAGATGGATACTTATGTGTTCAACAACGCATGGGCTGGCAGCGAATTGGCTGACTTGGTTGAAGGCAAAGCCGGTAAGGACGGTTTCTACTACGGAATCAACGCCTTTGACGATGTTGCCGGTATGGATGATGAACAGCACGCTGATGAAAAAGGCGAGCTCTTTGCAGAAAAACTGACATTCTATGCCGGAAATTACACCAACCTTGATCTGGCGCAGGATATGATCGTTGAATCTGTTGATGGCAAAGTTGTTACCATGGATGTAACTACCACCAATGAACTGGCTGTGGAAAGCAAGTTTAATTTGGATGGTACTTTGAGCCTCAACGGTGCAGACGCCATGCTGAATGTGACAGAAGGCGCAGAAGCCGCTTTCGGCAACATCAAGCTGGATGATGCCGCAGTCAAGGAAAGCATCATTGCCGGTACGGTAACGGTCGCCAACGATGCGGATATCCGCAACGCCAAGGTTGCCGCCAGCGGCAGTATGACTGTTGAAGGCACTGCCAATATTCTTGGCAACACCGGATTTGATATTCTGGGTGAATTCAACTCTGGCAATATGGTCATCGGCGAAACTTTCGAAGAAGGTGAAGAACCTGTTGCAACCACCGTGAATGTCAGCAAAGGTAACGGCAAGGTCGTCAGCAATAATGTTACGGTCAATGCCGATGCAGTGCTGAATGTTACCGAAACCGCAAGCTTTACCAGCACCGGTGAGTTTGTAAATAACGGTATCATCAATGTTACCAATGCTTTCTTCAGTGGAGCGGTGATCACTAATGTTGGCAAGATCTACATCAGCGGTGCTTCCGAATTTTCTGCAACTGTTACCGGAAACGGCAGTTTGCGTTTGGCGAACGATGCCACTTTGGATGGCACTCTTACAGCTGATATGCTCTTTGTGGAACACAACGGTTACTTTGCCGAAAATGCCGCCTTTACCGGTAAACTCAACGGTAAGTATATGTTTGTCGGCGGCAGCAAAAACAAACTCAACATCTCTGCCGGCAGCAACGCAACGCTGGTTATTGAAGAAGGTACAGTCTTCCAGAGCGGTGATGATCTGCTCGGCGATATTGAGCTTAAAGGTGAACAGCCCGGCACCGAATTGACCGCCGCAGACAGTGTCTTTGAAGGCAACAGACTTGAAGATATCAAGCTGAACCTGACCGATGCTGACAATCGGATCAATGTGGATATCGATCTTGAAAATATCCTGACGATCAATGGTTACGAGCTGGAAAAACTGAACGACATCTACTACTATGTCGACGGCAACCAGAACACGATGTTTGTCACCCGCGACGAAGTCAATGGCAGCTATGTTATCAACATTGCTGACGGTTCGCAGCCCAACTCAACCACTGTTTCCGATGTGAAAAACATCAAGGTTACCACGACCAGTACCGAGCTTGCCAATGTCAATGTAAAAATGGCAGCTGGCAAAACTGCGATCACGGTCAAGAGCGGTAAGGAAGACAAGCGGATCGAATTTGCAGTCGGCAGCATCCTCAAGAGCAGCAATGGTGGTACCAATACCATCACGATCGGCAACTACGATGATGTTTCCATCAATGGTATTATCAACAACTTCGGCGGTATGACGATCGGTAAAGAGTCGAATGTGACAGTTGGTGCTAAAAACAATGACGGTGAATTTATTGCCAATACCGGCAATATCAACGGTCAGAACAATAATGAAAAGATCAAGATCGGTTCTGACAGCACCTTGACTATTGCCGGCAATGTCAGTCTGGCTGGCGGCAGAAACAGCTTTACGGTCGGCGCCAGAAGCGATGTTACAGTCGGCGGAAATATTTCCGGCATAACCACCTTCAGTGTGTCTTCCGGCAAGAAAGCCAAGAAAGACGGCACCGGTGCTGACTGGACCGATGTGATGATCAACGGCAACTACATTGCTGCCGAAATGAACAACACACTCTCTATCGGCAGCTATGTGAACTTTACTCTTGGTACTGTTGATGGCAACGGTAATATCACTAACGGTGGTGTGGCAACTGATACCGGAACTTCCATCAAGGTTGGAACTGCTTCCAAGGTGACCATTTATGGTGATGCTGACGGTGTGGCTAATTTGACCACCGGTAAAGATTCCTATGTGGTGTTCGGTACCGAAACCAGAGATGGCGATAAAGTGACCGGTTTCACCGGTACTGATATTGCAGGTACCTCCAAGAACAACAAGATCAGCGTTGGCACTAATGCCACCTTTAAGGCTGATGCTATCGATCTTGCCGGCGGCAAGAACAGCATCACAACCGGTAAGCTCGCCACATTTGAAGCCGGGGAAATCAAAAATGTCCAGACCATCAATGTCGGCAGCCAGAGCAACTTTACTGCTGACGAACTCGATGGCGTGAACAAGTTCACTGTAAACAGCGGCAAGGCAGCTACCAAGAAAGCTGAAGCTGTTCTGACTGAAGCTGCAATCAATGGTGATGTGACCATGACTGCCGGCAAAGATGCCTTCAAGCTTGGTTCCAACAGCATTGTTGAAGTGGACGGCACCATCAACTTCGGTTCCGGTAAAGATACTTTGACTCTGGGTAAGAATTCCAAACTGTATGTTGGCGACCTGAAGAATCTTGAGGTTTTCAATGCCAGTAAGGATTCAGTGCTCCTGATGAACAACGGCGCCGACAATGATGTCTATCTGGATGATGTCACCGGTTCCTGGAATAAAGCCACGATCATCGACTATGAAGGCGATCTGGGAAGTGGATTCTTCTCCGGCAGCGTTTATGCCAACGAAAAGGATGCTTACGATCTGTCAGTAGCTGACGGCGAACAGTTTGAAATGACCTACTACATCGATAAAAATATCGTAGTGACCTACGCTGTCCGCGACGAAAACGGTGTGTTGGGTGATTTCCAGGCATACGAATCCGGTATGAAACTTTCTGCCGGAGATTACAGCATCTGTGTCGAAGTTGCCGGAGAATACGAAGATAAGACTGAAAAGAAGGGTTACGACCTGATTGGCAGACTTGCGTAAGCTCTGACACAAAAAACTCAAACCAAACCGCCGCTCCTTCAAAAGAGCGGCGGTTTTTTTGCGGCGCATTGGGGGAAGGACTGGGAAGGATTGGGAAAAGGTTTGGGAAAAGGTTTCTCCTACGCTAAACTCCGGTGGAACTTTATGGAATGGTATGTTTTTTTTGTGGGTTGATGTGGTAAAATATTGTTTTTAAGTTGAAAAATTCTTAAAATGTGCTATATTAAACTGCAACATTTTATAATAAACATTCAACCCCCATTCTGCCGGAGTGTACGATGAACAAGTTTCTTGAAGAATTCATGGCGGCCTACAAGTTTGAAGGTCTTACTTTTGACGATGTGTCGCTGGTGACCCAGTATGCGGATTTTCTGCCTTACGAAACCAGTGTGGAAAGCCGCTTTTCCCGTAATGTTAAACTGAATATACCTTTTGCTTCGGCAGCTATGGATACTGTTACCGAAGGCGCTATGGCTATTGCTATGGCTCGGTTGGGCGGTATCGGGGTCATCCACAAGAACTTGAGTGTTGCCCGTCAGGTGGAAGAAGTCCGCAAGGTCAAACTTTACCTCAACGGTATCATCGAAAATCCCGCCGTTTTCAGCGCCGATATGACTGTTGCGGAAATGTTGGAAGAAAAACGCAACAAGCAATTCAAATTCTCCGGTTTCCCCATCGTAGATAAAGATGGCAAACTTCTGGGCATCATCACCGCCCGGGATTTGAAGTTCCTGACCAATTACGATATGAAGATCGGCGATGTTATGCAGAAGGCCGTGATCACCGCTCCAGAAGGCACCACTTTGCAGGATGCTTACAAGATCATGCTGGATAAACATGTGGGTAAACTCCCCACCGTGGATGCCAACGGCAAGCTGACCGGTCTTTACAGCTATCAGGATGTCCGCACCCTGATCGAAAATGCTGAACCCGATTACAACCGCGACAGCCGTCATCAGCTGCGGGTCGCCGCTGCTATCGGACCCTACGATATGGAACGCGCCGAAGCTCTGGTCAAAGCCGGGGTGGATGTTATGGTTTTGGATACTGCTCACGGTGACAGCAAAGGCGTTATTGAATCGGTTGCCGAATTCAAAAAATGTTTTGGCGACAAGGTTGATGTTATTGCCGGTAATGTGGCAACTGCCGAAGCTGCCAAAGCGTTGGCTGATGCCGGTGCAGACGGCGGGAAGGTCGGTATCGGCCCCGGTTCGATTTGTACCACCCGGGTGGTTGCCGGGGTCGGCGTGCCGCAGGTCACAGCAGTTTTCAACGCTGCCAAGGTGCTGCCGAAAGATGTTCCGGTGATCGCCGACGGCGGTATCAAGCAGTCCGGCGATATTGCCAAAGCTCTGGCATTCGGTGCAAGCTCGGTAATGATGGGTTCCGCTTTGGCGGGTACTGCTGAAAGTACCGGCGAAGTGACTCTGCATCAGGGCCGGCGCTATGTCATCTATCGCGGCATGGGCAGTTTGGAAGCTATGAAAACCGGCAAAGCCAGCCGTGAGCGTTACGGTCAGCAGGATGTGGATACCGATAAGAAGCTCGTTCCCCAGGGGATCGAAGGCTTGGTACCCTATCGCGGGCCGGTGGCCGATGTGGTCTTCCAGATGGTCGGCGGTCTGCGTTATTCGCTGGGCTATTGCGGAGCCAGAACCATTCCGGAATTGCAGGAAAAAGCCAAGGTCATCCGGGTCACCGCAGCCGGTTTGCGGGAAGCTCATCCCCACGATGTAACCATGCTCAAGGATGCACCCAACTACTCATCCAACTGATGAATAAAGTTTAAATTATGCAAAGCCGTCGGAAGATATTTCGGCGGCTTTTTTAAGGTATTTGCTATGATAAAACTTGTTGCGTTTGATTTTGATGGAACATTGGCCGACAGTGTGGACTTCTGTCTGGCATGTTTCGATAAAGTTTTTGAAAAATTTATGAAAGAAAACGCTCCGGATCGGGAAGCTATTTATCAGACTTTCGGCATGAATGAACCGGGTGTGATCCGTCACTTTATGGGGGGATTTGTGCCGGAAGCTGAAGAATACTTTTATAAACTGCACCGGGATTTGCACAAAGAGTGGTGTCCGGATGTTTACCCCGGTTGCCGGGAGCTGCTGGACTTTTTGAAAGAGAAAAATCTGCCCATGACGATTCTGACCGGCAGATCGGAAACCACCTGCCGTATTTCGCTGGAGGTTTTGGGTTTGGAAAAATACTTTGTCAATGTGCAGAATGGTTCGCCGGAAAAGAATGATAAAGCAGCTCAAATGCGTTTCCTGCTGGAAAAATATAATTTGCAAGCCAGCGAAATGGTCTATGTGGGTGATGCAGTATCTGATGCTGAAGCCAGTCATCGGGCAGGGGTAAAGTGCCTTTCGGCAGCGTGGGCAAAAACTGCAAGGATCGCAGAATTGGAAAAGATAAATCCGGGATTGGTTTTTACTCAAGTAGCTGATATGCAAGAGTATATCGCAAAGAATATTTAAGATTTACCATATAAAAAAGCCTGACTGAATATTAAGTGCAGTCAGGCTTTTTTGGTGTTTAAAATTTCAGCCCTGTTCGATTTTCACCCCTTCTTCCCGGGCGAAAGGGGCGATCTCAAGCTGGTATTCCAACATTTTTTCGGCGTAGACCTGCTGGATCCGCGTGGCAGTCAGGGCGTTGAAATACATGTAATAGTTGGGGGCTCCCAGTTCCCGGATGTGTTTGGGACCGATCTTATCCTGCCGCATGCGTTCGCCGCGGTCACGCAGTTTAGCTGCCATGGTGCGGGCACCGGCAATATCGTTTGCATCTTCCAGCTCAAAGAGCCAAATCAGTTCGGCGGTAAAACGGATGCGGTCGGCAGTGTAGGCAAAACGCATTTTTTCGCAGGCGATCCGCTGATCGAGCAAATCATCGCCGGTTTGGTCAGGAAGTTTGTTGACTTCCTGCTCGGCTTGCTCCAGTAAGCTCAAAACGGTTTTCAGAGAAATGGCTTTGCCGTTGTCTTTTTCGGCTTCAAAATGGCCCGGATAATAGAAGTTGTGCGGCTCTTTTGCCGCCGCTTTCCGCCACTGGACAAGGAGCATGAATTTTACGGTGTTGCTGTGGTCTGCATTCATTTCCCCGGTGCCCTGATAGTGGAGCAACGCTTTGGAAACAGCAGCGATCTTCCGCAATTTATCATAAATGGGGAGCATTTTGCCAGCCAACGCACCAAATCTTTGCTGCAAAAACTTTTCGGCAGAAAAATCTTCATTCATAGCGGCGGCAGCAAAGGCGCAGTTGGTCAAACTTTGCTGCGCCCACAATGCGGTCGATACATGCATATAAGCTATGGCGTCGACTCCACTTTGTTTGTAGTACGCCAAATCGTGCTCCATGAATTCATCCATGGGCAAGCCCACCGAGGCGAATGCCGAAACATTGTAGTATTCGCAAATCAACATCCGGAATTTGCCCAAAGATGTCCACTCTTCAAAATATTTTTTCAGCAGTTTGTTGCCGGAACAACCATCGTCGTCTATACAATGACTGTAACAGCGTTCGATGGGGAAATACTCTATTAAAATATGCTCATAATCAAAGTCATCGGGCAGGGGGATATCCGGCGGAACCAGTGTTTCGTGATATGCCGAAACGATCAATGTTACCGGCTTAGGCAGCTCTTTTTGCAGGCGTTTTACGCAGTAGTCGGCAAGCAGCAGCAGCCGGGCGGTGCGGTTGCCCAGCTGGCGACATTTTTCGCAATCGCACCAGTGACCGTTGTCAAAGGGGGCAAAAGTCAACGCCGAAGCTCCCGCCAATCTGCCGTTGGGTTGAAAATCAGCAATGATGTTGTCTACAAGAGTTTTGCACGCTTCCGGATTTGATGTGCAAATATTCCACTCATTGCCGGGAATCATGGTGGCGATGCGTTTGCCGTCACTCCAGGCGTAATACTCCGGGTGATCGGCGTAATAGCGTTCCGGCGGCAGATAATCTTTGAAGAGCAAGTGGGTGCCGCCGGGCGAATTGGCACGCAAAGTCATACCCAGTTTCCGGCAGAGTTCCGGGTGATTGGTATTATTGGTCCAGTAATTCATGCCGTGACGAGCCATCCAAAGCAGAAAAGCTTCAGTATCCCGCTTTTCCACAGCAAAAAATCCCCGGAGGGAAAAGCGGGGAGTTTGCCGTATATTCAAACCGGGCATGGCAATGGTATTTTGCGGAATAAATGTATCAAATCCATCGGGAGAGAAAAACTCGATCCCCAGTTCCCGCAAAAAGCGGTAGGCTCCATAAAGCAAAGCCCGTTCGCTGGCGGCTTTGATAAGATAATCTTTGTTGCCGGAGATGGCAAAACTGTCGCCGGTAAAACTTGGGTCAAACTCCAGTGTTATTGTAATCGTGTTTTCAAACTTCAAAAGCGATAAAAAATTTCTCAGCTCGTTTTCGGCAAATTTCAAAGTTTCCCCGGCATTTTCCGGCAGATAAATCTGGTGGTATTGAGCCATAAAAAAATCCTCCTGTTTTATATTTTTAACAAGATACAGTCGCAAAGGACTTTTTGCAAATCACCTGTAAAGAATAAGCAGATATTTCTTATAATGAAAAAATTCTGTTAAAACGCCCGTAACAGTTTGAATGCTATTGATTGTTGCGTGATTTATTGGTTATTTTGCGAGCTTGAATATTTGCAAATTGCTTTTGTTGTGCTATATTATATAAGATGACACGATATAAACATGATATCGATGCCGCCCTCGATCAGGTTTTTCCTGATTGCAGCAGTTTTGGCAATGGGGTTGAAACTGCGGGTTCCGTGAGGTGCATAAAGATTTGCAAAAGTACTTCCAAAGTGCTGTTGTTTAATGGGTAAAGACCTGTTGAATGCAAGTTTTTTGATCGTTGCAGAGCTGCTGGGCTGCAAATGGTATTGTTCAAATGAGAGTAACGATCAAAAAATGGATACAGCAAAAAACATCCGAGTTTACAGCGGCAGCTCGCATCCGCAGCTTTCCCGCGACATCGCTGATTACCTTGGGATTTCCCTTGGCAGAGTTCATCTGGAAAAATTTCCTGATGGCGAAACCTGGGTTCAATTTGAAGAAAATGTGCGTCGTTCGGATGTATTCCTGATTCAGCCTACCTGCTCCCCGGTCAATGAAAACCTTATGGAGCTTTTGATTATGATCGATGCTGCCCGTCGCGCATCGGCTGCCCGTATTACTGCTGTGCTGCCTTATTATGGTTATGCCCGTCAGGATCGTAAGGATCGCCCCCGGGTTCCGATCACCTCCAAGCTGGTTGCCAATCTGTTGGTGTCTGCCGGAGTTGACCGCATTATTACTATGGACTTGCATGCTCAGCAGATTCAGGGCTTCTTCGATATTCCGGTGGATCACCTTTACGCCCGCCCGGTACTGGTTCCGGAACTGCGTAAGGTTCTGGGTGATGAGCCGGTAGTCTGTTCGCCTGACAGCGGCAGTGCTAAAATGGCTATGTATTACTGCGATATGCTCCATGGTGGGTTTGCGGTGGTTGCCAAGCGCCGTCTTTCCGGCAGTACGGTTGCCAGCAGTCATCTGGTGGGGGATGTGAAAGATAAAATTTGCGTGGTGACTGACGACTTGACCAGTACGGCTGGTACTTTGTGTGCTGCTGCTGACTTGCTCAAGAAAGCCGGTGCCAAAGAAGTTTACGCCGCTGTATCTCACTGTTTGCTGAACGAAAAGGGCAAGAAGACTTTGCTGGAAAATGATTCCATCAAGCAGCTCTTTACTACTGATGCTGTGCCGCAGAAAGATAATCTCAACGGTAAGATCAAAGTTGTATCGGTTGCTCCGTTGCTGGGTGAAGCGATCATGCGTATCCACGAAGGTAAATCGGTTTCCTGTCTTTTTGATGAGATCCGTGCGTAATATATAATAATGTAATAACCGTAAAAAGGTTTTAATAAACAGAGGGTCGGGTTTGCAAGAATCCGATCCGGAACAAAAAAGGAAAAGATCAATGAGCAAAGAAATCATGGTCAGTGCCAGAACTGAATCTGGCAAAGGTGCTATGAAGCGTGCCCGCAAGAACGGTCAGGTGCCCTGCATTCTGTACGGTAACGGCGGTGAAAATGTGATGCTTTTTGCATCGGTCGGTGAACTCGACAGTGCCAAATTCGCCAAAGGCGATACTGCTACTCTGGTGATGAACGGCGAAAAGATCGCAGTTCTGGTTAAGGAAGTCCAGGTCAATTACATGAAGAGCCAGATCGTTCATCTGGACTTCTGCCGGGCGTAAGTGATTTTTTGTCTGTTTGCCCGGTAGGTGGATATGTCGTACAAACTGGTGGTCGGTCTGGGAAATCCCGGCAGCGAATATGCTGAAACCCGACACAATATGGGTTTTATGCTCATTGAGAAGTTTCTCAAAGATCATCGCCCGGAACGCTGGGAAAAGGTACATATCTGCAACAGTTACTGCTATGTTGGCAGTTTTGCGGGAGCCAAGCTGATATTGCAGTTGCCGCAAACATTTATGAACAACAGCGGTACAGCGGTGGCAAAGTTGATGCGGCAGGAAGGTTTGGATCCGTCGGAAGTTATAGTAGCTTACGATGATATGGATCTGGAACCGGGAAGGTTGCGGATCAAACGCAATGGTTCCTCCGGCGGACATCACGGGATCGATTCGATCATTGAGGAGTTGAACGGCAACGGGAACTTTACCCGGCTCCGGCTGGGGATCGGTCACGGCAGGGAAACGATCGACCATGTGTTGAGCAAGTTTTCCGAAAGCGAAAAAGCCGCAGTCGATGCAAGTTTGGCAACCGGCTGCAAAGCGTTGGAAATGCTGATACGCTGCGGAGCAGGCAAAGCGATGAATGAATACAATTCGTGGAGCTATCAGGTTCCGGAAGAAGCAACAGACAAAGAAAAAGAAACTGAAAAAGATCAATAACATTCAGGAGGTCTTATTTTGAAAAAGTATGAGTCGCTGTTTATTCTCGACGTTCGTAAGGTCGAGGACGAAGGTAATGCATTGAGCAAGGAATTCATCGGTTTGGTGGAAGGCTGGGGTGGTAAAATGACCGCTGCTGATGCCATGGGCCGTTTGCAGTTCAGCTATGAAATCAAGAAGCGCAAGGCTGGTATCTACTGGGATTTCCACTTTGAACTTCCCGAAGAAAAAGTCAATCTGATCAAAGAACAGTATGCTTTGGATGAACGCGTACTGCGTATTCTTACTGTGATCGATGAACGCCCGGAAAATGCAGTCACCTGCTTCCAGACTCCGATCACTGATGATGTGGAATAATCTCGGATAAGAGATGCTCTGAACAAGGTATAACAAGTTGCCAGATAAGCAAACAGGAGTTTGAGTAATGCCTTTAAACAAAGTTTTTTTGATGGGTAATCTGACGCGTGAACCGGAATTGCGCTACACCCCCGGCGGTGCCGCAGTGTGCGAATTCGGTATTGCGATCAACCGCACTTTTACTTCCAACAACCAGACTCGTGAAGAAGTGTGCTTCGTGGATATCGTTGTATGGGGCAAGAGCGGCGAACTTTGCCAGCGTTACCTTTCCAAAGGTTCTCAAGCGCTGATCGAAGGTCGTTTGCAGTACGACCAGTGGGAAGATAAAAACACTGGAAAACGCTCCAGCCGTTTGCGGGTGATTGCCGAAAATGTACAGTTTGTCGGTGCCAAACGCGAAGGCGGTGAAGGTGGCAATGCTCCCCAACAGGGTGGGAATTACCGCAATGGCGGCAACTATGGTAATCAGGGAGGTTACGGCAACCAGGGCAATTTCAACAATCGCCCCGCGCCGCAGTCTTACCAGAATGCTCCGGCACCGGGCGGTATGCCCCCGATGCCCCAGGAAGCGTTCAATCCTGATGCCGGTGAAGATGATATACCGTTTTGAGCAATATATATTCAATAAAACAAAAGATTTTTTAACGATAAAATTTGAGAGGTTACACGATGTTGAAGAAGAGTTCCCGTCGGCGTCAGCCGGCCAAACCGAAAGTCTGCCGCTTCTGCGAAGCGAAGATCAACTTCCTGGATTTCAAAGATGCTGAAACTCTGAAGAAATTCCAGACTGAAAAAGGCAAGATTCTGCCCCGCCGCATTACCGGTACCTGCCTGGATCACCAGAAGATGCTGGCAACTGCCATCAAACGCGCCCGTATTGCAGCGCTGGTTTTCTAATTTGAACTGATAAGGGAATAATACTATGGCTAACAATGTTAAGCTCATTCTGCTGCAGGACGTGGAAAACCTGGGTCTTGCCGGCACCGAAGTAACTGTTGCTCCCGGCTATGCCCGCAACTACCTGATCCCCCGTGGTTTTGCTGCCAAAGCAACTCCCGGCATCCTGCGTGTACTCGCAGCCAATAAGGAAAAAATCGAAGCCAAACGCCGCGACGAACTCGTTGCCGCCCAGGCTGTGGCTGCCAAACTTATGGAAGCAAATATCGAAATCGCCATGCAGGCCAGCGAAGACAATCAGCTTTTCGGTTCGGTTTCCACCCGCAACATTGCGGATGCTCTGACCAAAGCCGGTTTTGAAATCGCTCACACGCGCATTGTGATCGAAAGCCCGATCAAATCCATCGGCGAATTCACTGTAACGGTCAAACTTCACCACGAAGTTGCCGCTGCATTGAAAGTCAATGTTGTTCGTGCGTAATTCAACTGGTGGGATCAAAATCCATGAGTGAAGAATCATCCAGTCCGAAATACAAAGTCGGACGGGAGCGACGGGTGGATGGGCGGCCCGGTGCCGCCTCTCCGGTAGCGGAACGCCCGTCGCCGCACAATCTGGAAGTAGAACGCGCAGTATTGTCCGCAATGCTGCGCGATCCCGCTTTATGCGGGAGCAGAGCAGTGGAACTTTTAGGTTCACCAAGTGCGTTTTATTCGCAGGTGCACCGGGAGATTTTCGCTGCTTATATGCGTTTATACAGTGCAAGTGATTCCGGTATAGATGTGCTTGCGCTTTCGATGGAATTGCAAAAAAACGGCAAGTTGGAAGTCTGCGGTGGAGTAGCGGCACTTGGCGAATTGGAAAATGCAATTTCATCAACATATAATTTTGAATCATGGTGTACAATGCTGCGGGATCTGGCGACCCTGCGGAGTATGATCAATGTTTGCAGTGATGCAATTCGCAAATGTTATGACGGCGAAAAAGAAGCAGCGGCGTTGGTCAATGAAATTGAAAATGATATTTACAAGGTGCGCGGCGACTCTGACGGTACAGCTATTGTAACGCTTCAGGAGAGCGCTAAAAAAGCCTTTGAACATATTTTAAAAATAATCAATAAAGAGGAAGAATCGGGCATTATGACCGGTTTTCCTGACTTGGATAAAATGACCGGCGGGCTGAAACCCGGGGAAATGTTTGTAGTTGCAGCCCGTCCTTCAATTGGAAAAACCGCACTGGCGCTGAACATTATCCGTAATATTGTAATGAAAAAAGAGTCGCCCAAAAAGACGGTGCTGTTCAGTTTGGAAATGACCGATGAACAGATATCGACCCGTTTGATCTGTACAGAGGCCGATATGTCTGAACGGCAGTTCCGGGATGGCAATTTTCATAATCAGAAAGATATGATCCGTTTGAGCAATGCGGTAAATAATCTGCGTAATGCTCCGTTGTTTATTGACCCGACCGGCGGGTTGACGATTGCAGAATTGCGGGCTAAAGCCCGGCGATTGAAGATCCAGCACAATATTGATTTGATCGTGATCGACTATTTGCAGCTGATGCAAGGTTCCGGCAATGAGGAAAGTCGTCAGCGGGAAGTTTCGGAAATTTCCAGCGGGATCAAAACTCTTGCCAAAGAGTTGAAAGTTCCGGTAATGGTGTTGGCGCAGTTGAACCGTGAAGTGGAAAAAGGTACAGCCTCAACATTGCCGAAGTTGAGTCATTTGCGTGAATCGGGGTCTATTGAACAGGATGCTGACGTGGTGGTATTTCTGCACCGCGATCGAGACCAGGCAAAAAACCTGGCACCCGGGCAATCGGTGGAAGCAAAACTGATTGTGGAAAAGAACCGAAACGGTGAAACCGGTTATGTAAATTTGGAATTTTATCCGTCGCGAGTTGAGTTTGTCAATGTTCGTTATACGACCGATGACCGGCCGGCGGCGGAAAAAGAGCAAAAAAATTGAAAAAAAGTTCCTTTGAAAGTGGCAATTTCAAGGGAACTGTCTATATATTATGTAGGTAACAATTCCGCATGGCGGAACAGTATAAAATTTTAAGAGCAAGTTGGTATACTCATGAAACGAGCTTATATTACAGGACGGGGATTGGTTACTCCCTTGGGGATTGGGCAGAAAGAGAATATTGCTGCGTTGCAGAGCGGCATCAGCGGTATTTGTGCTGTTCCGGAGTTTATTGAACATAACTTGGAATCACAGGTAGGCGGTATGGTCAAGGTGCTGCCGGATGCCTCAAAATATGACCGTAAGCAGTTGCGTTTTTGCCAGCCTAATGCTCTTTTTGCGTTGGAAGCTGTAAGCGAAGCGTTGGCGGAAGCCGAGATCGATCCGGCAGATGTTCCCTCCATGCGTATAGCATTGATCGGCGGGGTGGCAGGCAGCTATTTTTCGCTGATCCACGGCATGACCCAAGCCTATTGCGACAGCGGCAGATTGCGGGATGTTTCGCCGGTGTGCGTGCCCCGGGTGATGCCATCTTCCACCGTGGCGAATCTTTCGCTTCATTTTGGTTTTAACGGCGAAAGTTACGATGTAAGTGCAGCTTGTTCCAGCGGTGCTATTGCTATTATGCAAGGCGCCCGGTTGATCGAAAGCGGCATGTACGATATGGTGGTTGCCGGTGGTGCGGAAAATCTTGACTGGGTGCAGGCGTTGGGCTTTACCGCCGCCAGAGCATTGTCGAGAGCTTACAATGATACTCCGGAAAAAGCCAGCCGCCCCTTTGATGTTGACCGGGATGGCTTTGTACTTGCCGAAGGTGCCGGTTTTGTGGTGCTGGAGTCTGAAGAAAGCATGAAACGCCGCGGCGTCAAACCCATTACTTGCGTAAGCGGCTGTGCCAGCAACAGCAATGCCAAAGATATGGTTGTGCCGGATGCCGCTGCCAGCGAAGCAGTTATGCGCGAAGCTGTGAAAAATGCCGGACTTAAAGTTGAAGATATAGCTTATGTAAATACCCACGGAACCGCCACCAAGGTCGGCGACCCGGTGGAAATGGATGCCATCAAAGCGGTGTTTGGCTCCAATACAGCCATCAACAGTACCAAGTCGCAGACCGGGCACATGATCGGTGCTACCGGGGCGGTGGAGTTGATTTTCTCGTCGCTGATGATGGAACACAGATTTTTGTCGCCGTCGATAAATTTGGATAATCCGGAACCGGCTTTTGAATGGGCTGATCTGGTGCGTACCTGCCGCAAAGATGTAACGCTCAAACATGTGTTGAGCAACAGCTTTGCTTTTGGCGGCAGCAATATAAGTGTGGTATTGAGCAATTGCGTGAATTGATATGAGTGAGTTGGTTTTGCCCCGTAAAAAACTTGCGAGGCCCGATTGGTTGCGGATCCGCGTTCAGCCCGGTGATGAACGGGAAAAAGTGCGGGCATTGATGACCCGGTTGAAACTGCATACGGTGTGTGCCAGTGCCCAATGCCCAAATTTGTGCGAGTGTTTTCATCACTCCACAGCTACATATTTGATATTGGGCAGTGAATGTACCAGGGATTGCAAATTTTGTGCCGTACCCCATAACTCCCACCCCGCACCGCCGGATCCGGGTGAACCGGAACGGGTGGCGGAGGCTTCTGCCGAGCTGGGTTTGAAGTTTGTGGTAGTTACATGTGTTACCCGGGATGATCTCCCGGATGGCGGAGCCGGACACTTTGCCGCGACGATCAAGGCTTTGAAAGCCCGCATCCCCGGAGTTAAAGTGGAAGTGCTTACCTCGGATCTTCATGCTAAAGAAGAACTTATCAAGATAGTATTGGATGCTGAACCTACGGTGTTCAATCACAATATAGAAACTGTGGAACGGCTTTCTGCCAGCATCCGGTCGGTGGCAACTTACCGGAAAACGCTGGAAGTTTTGTCCATTGCCAGCCGATTGTCAGCGGGGAAGATCCCGGTTAAATCCGGTTTGATGGTAGGTTTGGGCGAAACCGATGAAGAGGTGGAAGCCACTTTGCGGGATTTGCGAGCTGCGGGGGTATCCATTGTAACCATCGGGCAGTATCTGCCGCCATCAGATACCCACTGGCCGCTGCAAAGATATGTAACTCCCGAAAAATTTGCTGAATGGGCGGAATACGCCAAACAGCTTGGTTTTGAACAAGTTGCCAGCGCTCCATTGGTACGCAGTTCCTACCGGGCAGGGGAGCTTGCCGGTGGCTGTTAAGTTCAACATTGTATTGGTGGCGCCGGAAATTCCGCAGAATACGGGCAACATCGGCAGGATCTGTGTATCGACCAACTGCCGTTTGCATCTGGTCAAGCCTTACGGTTTTATTCTGGACGATAAACATCTGCGGCGGGCAGGGATGGATTACTGGCAGTTTCTGGATGTAACCGAGTATGAGAACTGGGATGATTTTCTTGAACGCAATCCGGGGGCGGAAATGGTATTTTTTTCCACCAAAGGCGAGAGGAGCTACTGGGAAATAGAGTATCCTGAAAATCTTTATTTAGTCTATGGCAACGAAGGTCATGGTCTGCCCGAAGAGTTTTATGAGCGTTATTGTGATAAACTTTGCACTATCCCCATGCCCGGAGATCACAGTCGCAGTTTGAACCTTGCCAATTCCGTAGCGTTGGGCATTTACGAAGGCTTGCGGCAAATGGAAATGAAGAAATGAAAAAGATCGGCGATTATCTGGAAATCCACGCATTATCGGCGGAAACCGCTGTTGTCAGTAATGTTGACAAGCATGAGAAAGCGGTGATCCGGGGATTTCTTGAACATTATACTCCGGTAAAGGTGTTGTATATGGCATCGCTGGAGTTGGATGATATGGAAATGCACGAATCGTTCCGACTTTCAGTCGAGCCGGGGGAAAGTCGTTTGGCATTGCCGGAGATCGCTGTAATAAACCCCATCCGCAGCAGCGATGAAAAAATCGGTAATTATAAGCTGACTTTGAAAATTTATGCTGCCAAAGGGGTGGTGCATGAATTTTCAACGCTTGTGCGTTTTTAACTTGCCCTATGAGTAATGAGCCTCCGGAAAAAGAGTATTTTTTCTGCCGCAAAGGCATGAAACATATCGGACCTTTGAGCCGTAATATGCTGCGGCGTTATCTGGCTGCCGGTTTGATTGATGCACAAACCCTTGTTTCGCTCAACGATAATGGATGTATGTTGCCGTTGGGGGCAAGTGTTGCTGCCGGAGAAATAACTTGGACTATCCGGGCATGGCAGAAGAAATTTTCATTGCCGGTTTTTTTGTTGTGGTTATGTTTTATGCCGTTATTTTCTGCCGGTTTTGCTGCTTTGGGAGTATATTCAACTTTTGATTCTCTGCCGATGATGGTATTGGCATTGCTGTTTGCCCAATTGGGAATGACCTATTGGTTGTGGCGGACATGGAACCTTTTGCTGGTGGATAAATCACCGCTAACAGCAGTGCTGTATGCTTTGCCCATGGCGTTGCCTCTGGTAAATTGTTTCTGGGTATGGAAGGGCTATTTGCAGCTGCCGAAGTATTGGAAACGGTATAAAGATAAACTTGATGTAGATGGGGATATACCTCATTGGATATACTATCTGGCGGTGATATTTTTCTATTTGATGCTGGTTGGCACAGTTCTTTTGATGTTTGTGGAGCATAAAGACCATGTATTACTTATTCGATCTGTCGCAATAATCAGTTGGATATGGTTTGGTTTGACGCTCTATTCTTTGTGTGCAGCTGACCACTTTGCCACCCGGATCATCCAGAAAAAATTAAGCAATCTGGCTTTTGGAGCATTGCAGTTTTGTGCTGATATTGATTATGATGTGCTGCATAAAACAGTATTGTCGGTGGCTTTGAGTGCCAGAAAAAGCTCCCGTATTCTGGCATTATTCACCTTGACCGTCAGCTGGCTTGCCGGAGGATGGTTTTGGGTACACGCTTTGGAAAACAGCCTGACCGAACATAAAGAAAGTTACTGGATGCTGGCAAAAGATTGCATCGTTTGCAATAAAAAAGCCCACTTTATAAAGTATTTTATTCCTCAATCCAACTTGGATA
This sequence comes from Victivallaceae bacterium, assembly GCA_045585955.1. Taxonomy (GTDB): domain Bacteria; phylum Verrucomicrobiota; class Lentisphaeria; order Victivallales; family Victivallaceae; genus SIG78. The sequence continues at coordinate 10,780 of JAZMZK010000070.1, read as the reverse complement.
ATACCAATGCCGAGCGGCAGGGCAAATAAAGCTTCAATTCGTGCTTGAGAATATTACCATCCAGTTCCCGCATGGTAAAATATTCCTGATCGGAAGCGAGCCGGTTGTGCCCGCCAAAACGCTCTTCGTCACTGGTCAAAAGCAGGCGGTATTTGCCCGGCATAGCTTCAATGCCGTAATCGGTGTAGGAGTTCTGGAAGTGGAAATTGAAGAAAAACCAGAGGTTGCCCCGTTCAAAAGCAATGATTTTATCTGAATTATCCAGCTTCAATTTCCGCACGGTGTATTGCCATATATCGAAATCTTTAAGTAAATGGATCATGGCTTTATCAAAAGTATTCAACGCTGAATAAAACAGCTCCGGATCGTCGGCAAGCTGCCACTGCCTTCTGGCGTAGTGGTAGCTCCAATTATTGCCTTCCCGGGGAAAATCTATCCACTCCGGGTGCCCGAATTCATTGCCCATAAAGTTCAAATATCCGCTGCAAGCTGTGGCAGCAGTTATCAAACGGGTGAGTTTGTGCAAATCAACGGCACGGTTGACGGCGTAACTGCTGTCGAAGCGGCGCATTTTGTGGTAAATATCGCTGCCTGCAAGACGGAAAATCGCACTTTGACCGCCGACAATAGCTTGATCGTGACACTCCACATAACTTATGCAGCGTTCATCGCTGCGGCGGTTTAAAAGTTCGTGATACAAAGTGTGCATATCCCAATTTTCGTCGGCAATATCAAAGAGCTTGAACCATATATCAGTTACATTCATTGCCATACGCATATCAAATCCGGCACCGCCTTCGGCAATATCGGCGGCGATCCCCGGCATACCGCTTACTTCTTCAGCAACGGTCAGGGCGTCAGGGCGGACTTCGTGAACAAGTTCGTTGGCAAGTGCCAAATAAGCATAAGCATCTTCATCCACGCTTAAATTAAAGTAGTCATTGTAGCCGGTAAAGACCATGTTCAAGCCGTGGTGCATATAGAGCATACTGGTAACACCGTCAAAGCGGAAGCCGTCCAGATGGTATTCTTCCAGATAAAAACGCAAATTGGAAAGCAGAAATTTCACCACTTCGGTCTTGCCGTAGTTAAAGCACAATGAATCCCACGCACTGTGTTCGCCCCGGCTGCCGGAGTGAAAGTATTGCTCCCGGGTGCCGTCAAATCTTGCCAACCCTTCCACTTCATTTTTTACGGCGTGTGAGTGCACAACATCCATGATAACCCGCAAACCGAGCTTGTGAGCTTCGTCAACAAGTCTTTTCAAATCGTCGGGCGTACCGAAGCGGCTGGATATGGAAAAAAAGTTTGCCACATGGTAGCCGAAACTCCCGTAATAGGGGTGACTCATTATTGCCATAAGCTGAATGGTGGTGTACCCGGCAGCGGCGATCCGTGGCAGCACATTGGCGGTAAATTCGTTGAAAGTGCCTACTTTGCCTTCGCTTTGCGCCATACCCACATGGGCTTCGTAAATCAGTTCCGCCGCAGGTCGGGCAGGGGATTTATGTCTGAATTTATATGGCTTTTCGGGGGCGTAGATTTGAGCTGTAAAAATATTGGTCGCATTATCCTGCACCACATATTTGGCGTATGCCGGGAGCCTGACGCCCATGGTGCCGTCGGCAAAGTATATGTGCAGACAATAGTGCATACCGCTCCGGAGCTGTTCCGGAGCAAGACTTATCTCCCAACAGCCGTGGGGCGAGGATAATTTTTGCAATTCAAAGGCACTCTTTTCCTCAAAGTTGGAAAAATCCCCTACCAGAAATATCCTGCTGGCGTTGGGTGCCCACTCCCGGAAGATCCAGCTGCCGTCCTTTTGCCGGTGCAAACCGAAAAAGAGGTGTTCGCTTGCGGCTTTGCTGACCAGCGAGCCGTTGCTTCTACCGGTAAGCAATTTCCGCATGGCAAGCGTTTTGGCTCTGCGACGGTCAAGATCGGGAAAAAAACTTTCCAGATAGTGATCGCTGCGCAAGGATGTGATTTGCAGCTTATTGCAACTGACCTTTTTTATCGGCATAGATCAATCCCGATCGACTACCAGCGGGCACTGGAGCATCTCTTCGTAAATGCGGATGTATGCCTGTGCGGTAACATCGTGGTTGAAGCGGCGTTCGGCTTCTTCCATGATCCGGCTGATTTCTTTAGTACGCACTTCCACTGGTTGAGAATAAAAATCCATCGCCCGGTCGATCGCCCACGACAACGCATGGGCATCGTAATCGTTGAAGATAAATCCGTTGCCCCGGTGCTGCTGGATATCCAGCATTTCCACCGTATCGTGCAAACCGCCGGTATTGTGCACCACCGGCAGACTTCCGTATTTAGGGGCGGTCATCTGGGGCAGCCCGCAAGGCTCAAACAAACTGGGCATGAGCATAAAATCGCTTGCCGCATAGCCCAGCTGCGAGAGGTCGTTATCAAAAGGCACCACCGCCAGGCGGTCGCCGATATTGTGCATGTTGCGGATGCGTTCAAATACTTCAAAATACGCTCCGTTGGCGACCACAGCGATCTGCATATTTTTGTAGTCGTAACGGGCAAGTGTGTTATAAAGTATTTCAGCTAAAAGCTGACAGCCTTTCTGCACCGGATCGAGGCGGGAGGGCCAGAAGAATAACGGTGCATCGGCATTTTCCCGCAAGCCGACACGCTGCTGGAACAACACTTTCAATCGCCGTTTGGCTTCGTAATGGCTGCTGCTGTCGTAATTTTCGGGCAGTGCCGGGTCTTTGGAGGGGGTTTGGTTTTCATCGGGAGCGTTCAAGATACCCGAGGCACACCCGGCATGATATTTGCCCCGGATCTCGCTGCGTACAGCGTGGGGCACAAAGTCAAACCACCCCTGTACCACTTCTTCCAGAAATGTGGGGCTTACTGTGTTGATAAAGTGTGCTGCAAAGATACCGCTTGCCATCATATCCACCGGATTGCTGGAGCGGCTTTCTTCGTAGTTTACCGGTATGCGGTCGTAATAGAGATCTTTCCAGAAAGTCGCCGCATCGATGCCCCGGTCTTCGATCTGCTCAAGAGTGGTCTTTTGCGTATGGATATTGTGTACCGTAAAAAGGCACGGTATACCCAAGCGGCGTGCCATACCCGGAATCAAACCGGTCATCCAGTCGTTGCAATGGATCAAGTCCGGATTGACTTTAGGTATGATGTTGTTGATCACTTCCCGCTGGAACGCCAGTGCTACAAGCATACTTTCTGCCGAATAGCTGGAGTAGACCCGGTCACGGTAGTAAAAGATCCGGTCTTCTGCCAGATGTACCCGGTTATCGGTCAACCCCGCCAGATACATCCGCAGTTCCCGGCTGACCAGGTGGTTGGTGGAAACCTTGAAGATCTGCCGGTAATCCGGCAACGCCACATGCACATCCGCACCCTGACGGTACAACGCCGATACCAGCGATGCCGATACATCCGCCAACCCTCCGGCTTTCGCCTTCAAGCGGTTCGCCATGTTGCCCATGCCTTCCGGCAGATAGGTTATTTCCGGCGTTACCACCAAAATTCGCGGATTCTTTTTTTTCTTCGGTTTGATTACCACCTTTGCCATAACTCAACTCCTTGCAGTATAAACTGCTTATTGCGGCCAGCACATAAATCCGGGTACACTGTTTTTCCAGTTGTCACCCACCGGGGTGATCCGGGCGGTAAGCCCGAAACGACCGGAGTTTTTGCACACTACATTGTGCTCATAAATATAGTACCCGTTGCCCAGATCTTCGGTCATTTTCATACTGTAACTTGCACTGGTGATGATCTCGTTATGCACATTGACATTACCGGTGTAGATTTGCACATCCACTTCTTCGGGCTTCAATTCATTCAAAAATACTTTGACTTTGACTTTGAAACTGTCGCCCACATGGATCTCGCTCTTGAGATAGCCTTCGATTTCCGGTACTTCAATATTCATGTTGGGGAAGTTGGATTGCAAACGGCGTTTCTGTTCCACCAATGCTGCGGCTTTTGAGCCGTTGTCGGCACTGAACATTTCGTAATTCTTTATTGCCGGAGTATAGAACATATCCCGGTAATCTTCCACCATACGCAAGCTGGAGAACATGCCAAGCCCCATAGCAATGGAGTTCTTCATCATGCGGATCCACTGGGTAGGCAGATCGTTGTTGCTCCGCTGGTAGAACAGCGGGATCACTTCGGTTTCCAGCAGATTGAACAGCTCTTGAGCTTCAAAGTTATCGCAGTCATCGGGATTCTGATAATTTTCGTTGCCCGGGATCGCCCAGCCGTTGCCGGGGGCGTAGGCTTCATCCCACCAGCCGTCGAGAATACTCAAATTCAAGCTGCCGTTGATCGCAGCCTTCATGCCGGAAGTGCCGCTGGCTTCCTGGGGGCGGCGGGGATTGTTCAGCCATACATCCACACCCTGAACCAGTTTGCGTGCCATACCAATATCGTAGTCTTCAAGAAAGACCAGCCGGTGCGATACACCGTTCTGACGGGCAAACTGCACCAATTCCTGAATAAGCCGTTTGCCGTTATCATCTGCCGGGTGAGCTTTACCGGCAAAGATGAACTGTACCGGAGTGGTTTTATTGGCAAGCAGCCGCAGCAGCCGGTCACGGTAACGCAGCAAAAGCGTGCCCCGTTTGTAGGTGGCAAAGCGGCGGGCAAAACCGATGGTCAGAATGTGCGGATCAAGGATGGCGGCGTTTTCTTCCGGATCGCTGACCACGCATTTCAAGGTTTTCTGCAACCGCAGACGGGTGTAACGCACCAGACTCTGACGGCAGAGTTCGTGAGCTGTCCACAACTCGTAATCGGGTATCTGATCCAGCCGCTGACGGAGTTTTTCATATTTGGGGCTCAACAGATAATCGCTGGGCAGATAGTGGTCAAAAAGTGTCCGCTTGCGGTTGGCGATCCATGACGAGGGATGGATACCATTTGTAATGTGCTTGATGGGTATTTCGTCCAACGCTCTGCCGGGCCAGAGATTCTTCCACATCTGGCGGGCTACTTCTCCATGCAGTTTGCTTACACCATTGCTGAAGTTTGCCAAACGCATACCCAGAACTGTCATACTCATCTGACTGCTGCTGTTGCGTTCGCCAATGGGTACCCCCCACTTGAGCATACGCTCTATATCAATACCGGCAGCCGCACAAAGCGGTGCCACAAAGGGCCGCACCACATTGAAGTCAAAGACTTCATTGCCCGCAGGTACCGGCGTATGGGTGGTAAATACATTGCTGCGCCAGACGATTTCCAACGCTGTATCGGGTGTATAGTTGAATTCTTTTTCCAGGTGTTCGATCCGTGCCAGCGAAAGAAACGCTGCATGACCTTCGTTCATGTGGCAGACCGCCGGAGTTATGCCCATAGCCACCAACGCTTTGTAGCCGCCAACGCCCAGCAAGATTTCCTGCTGGATGCGGTTGCGGGTATCACCGCCGTAGAGCCGCCAGGTCAGCGAACGCAGTTCCGGCGGATTCTGCGGTATTTCCGTATCCAGCAGAACCAGCGGCACATTGCCTACTTTCAAGACCCACACTGCCGCACTGACCATGCGGTCAGCAAGGGGGATGGTCACAGTTACTTCGTTGCCGTCGGGCGTCATAGCCCGGGTAATGGGCATATTGTGGATCTCGTTTTCCGGATAGCGTTCCTGCTGCCAGCCGTTGCTGTCCAGCACCTGACGGAAGTAGCCCTGATGATAGAGCAAGCCCACACCCACCAGCGGCAGATGCAGATCGCTGGCGGCCTTCAAGTGGTCGCCTGCCAGCACACCCAGACCGCCGGAAAAGATACGCACGCTTTCGTGGATACCGAATTCCATGGAGAAGTAAGCTATTTTCCGCTGCCGGATATCTTCGTTTACATCAACATCTTTGCGGAATGCTGTTTCCACATTTTTCAACTCTCTTATATAGAGCGGGTCTTTGGCAAGTTCTTCCAGTTTGCCCTGGGGCAGTTTGCTCATAAACAAGCGGGTGTTACCTTCCACTTCCTGCCACAGCACCGGATCGATGCGTTCAAAAAGTTCCTGTGCCTCCGGGTGATAGCACCACCACATGTTAAAGGAGAGTTCTTCCAGAAAACGAAGCTCGGCAGGTACCGACGGTGCCACATTGTAGAGTTTAAGCGTATTATTCATCTATTTTTTTATTCCTTCCTTGTATACAAAAAAATCTCCGGAACAACTGATGGTTTTGTCAGCTTTTCCGGAGAGTCATATTATCGAACCAATCTTATTCAACGATCAGCAGGCTGTTAAGCGTACCAAGATCGTTAGGTGCAAAGTTGGGATTGTTGGTATCCACACACCACACACCGTCAATAACAAACTTGTATTCGTAATTGCCCGGTTTCAGCAGCAGGGTACAGCGGTACACTCCGTCGCCATTCTTATCCAGCATTGGTTTTGCACTGGGATCCCAATCGTTGAAGTTACCGGCAACACTGACATTTTTGCCGGGCCCCAAATCAGCAGTAAGCACCACCCGACGGCGCTTGACTGCTCCTTCGGCAGCAGCATCTTTTACAGCCATTACGCAAATCCTTTGTTGTTTTTATGATTTATTACTTCTTCAATTCTTTCAGAATTAATATACCATAAATTCGTATTTTTTCAAATATTATTTAACTTTTTTACAGACAAAGGATTTGCAATGGTTGTTCCCTGGTTGTTACATGCTTTCCGGTACTTTAATGGTCATAGTTGCCAAACCATCGACCAGCACCTTGCGGGTTTGTTCGGCAAGGCGGGCTCGAGCCTGACCCAATTCCGGTGTTTCGGCTGCCAGAATGGGGCACTCCCGGTAGAAGCGGTTGAAGCTTTTGGCAAGATTCAAAAGATATTCTGCCAAGCCCGAAGCATCCCGCCGTGCCGCTGCCTGCTGGACAGCTGCCGGGTAGAAGCTCAGATCCAAAGCCAGCAGTTTTTCTGCTTTATTGCTCAAAAGTGACCAATCCACATTGCCGGATATATCAAAACCCCGTTCCGCAGCTTTTCTGCCGATGGAAGCGATCCGGGCGCAGGCGTACTGCACATAAGGCCCGGTATCGCCTTCAAAGCGGATGGAGGCGTTGGGATCGAACATGATCGTCGTTTTGGCGTTGAATTTAAGCAGCATGAACTTGAGGGCACCCAAACCGATGATCTCGGCTCTTTCATGCAAAACAGCATCCTCTGTTGAATTATTGTCCCGCTCTTTACATGCCATGTAAGCCAGATTTGCCATTTCGTCGCAAAGATCATCAGCATCAACCACTGTACCTTCCCGGCTCTTCATCTTGCCGCTGGGCAGGTTTACCATGCCGTAAGCCAGGTGTGAAAGGTTGTTTGCCCACTCAAAACCAAGACTCTTGAGAATGGCAAAGAGCATCTGGAAGTGCAGATTCTGCTCATCGCCCACCACCCAGATCTGTTCTTCGGGCTGGTAATCGTTGTACTTCTTTACGGTAGTGCCGATGTCTTGCGTAATGTATACGCTGGTACCGTCGGAACGCAGCACCACTTTTTTGCCCAGCTTACCCAGATCAGCGACAATTGCACCATCTTCCCGTTTGGTAAAAACACCTTTGGCAAGACCTTCGGCGATCAGGTCTTTACCCAGCAGATAGGTCTGGCTTTCCAGATAGGTGTGTTCAAATTCAATGCCCAGACGCTTGTAGGTTTCGTCGAATCCTGCCAGCACCCAGGAGTTCATTTTCTGCCACAACGCCCGGACTTCCGGATCGTTGGCTTCCCACTTGCGGAGCATTTCCTGAGCGGCGGCACCGATTTCGGTTTCCAGAAAGAGTGCATCGTCATCTTTATCTGCCAGATCGGGGCGGTTGGCGCGCAGTTCTTTGATCTGCTCCGAAAGCACGGTGGCGTATTTTACATAAAAGTTGCCTACCAGATGGTCGCCCTTGATCCCGGAACTTTCCGGCGTAACGCCTTCGCCGTAACGCTGATAAGCCAGCATGGATTTGCAAATATGTATACCCCGGTCATTTACCAGATTGATGGGTATTACATCGTGACCCACCCGGGCAAGCATACTGGCGGTTGCCTGACCGATGGTGTTATTTCTTACATGTCCCAGATGCTGGGGCTTGTTGGTGTTGGGGGCGGAAAACTCGATCAGAACCCTTTTGCGTTCAGCTTCGGGGAGTTTTACGCTTTCAAGGAGTTTATCAATATCCTGCACCGTATCCCGGTAGAGGGCAGCGGGCTTGAGCGTTATGTTGATAAAGGCTTTGACCGTTTCCACATTTTCCACATCTTCGTGGGTGGTAAGGTATTCAGCCGCCGCGGCTGCGATCTTATCTGGAGCCTGCCCGAAAACTCTGGCAAAGCGGAATGCGTTGATCGTCAGCTCGCCATTCATGGTTTCGGGACATTTTTCCGGCGCAATGTGCCAATCGGCAGCTGCTTTGCCGGGAAATTGAGCCTTGAGGTGTTCTTCAAGGTCAAAAATAAATTTGTAATCAGCCATTTTTTCTATCCTTGTATGTTGTTATGCCAAAAAACTTTTCAAAACAGTTGCAGCTCCATCCAGCGGCTCTATGTAATAACTGCCGGTATTGGCAGGGATCAGTGCACTTCCGCCGAATGAAAGCTCCAGGGATTCCTTATTTTCAGCCGAGATACGGATCTTGCCTTTCATAACGCTCAACAAATGAAAACTGGAACCGGGATTTCCGGTGTTTTCCGGATATTTTTCCACCAGCCGGAGGCAATCAACTTTGAAACAATGCCGGTCAACCAATTTGAATTTGCGGTTGAAGCTGGTTTCACCGATAACTGCCGGGATCCGGGGCGATATGCGGTTGGAAAAACCGATTGCTTTTATACCTTGTTCCAGATGCAATGTGCGGGGCTTGCCGTTTTTATCGACTCTGCCCCAGTCGCTGATACGGTAGGTAGTATCACTGTTTTGCTGGATTTCAAATATCAGATTTCCTGCGCCTATGGCATGGACGGTACCAGCCTGAATAAAGTAACTGTCGCCGACTTGCGAGGGAAAACGCTGTAAAAGGTCAGCTGCCTGCGGGCTGGAAAGTTTTTCCACCAGCAGATCACGGGTAGCTCTGGCGGTAAGCCCGGCAAGGATTTCTCCATGACTTTTGCAGTCGGCAATATACCACATTTCGGTTTTGGGTTCAGCTCCGTCATTGGCTTGACTGCAATAGGCTTCGTCGGGGTGTACTTGCAAAGAGAGCCGTTGCCCGGCATCAATAAATTTGACCAGCAGCGGAAAACGCTTGCCGGTATGAAGATACCCCAGCAGCTCCTTGCCGTAATGAGCAATCAGCTCTTCGAGGGTTTTTCCGGCAAGGATGCCGTTGACTGCAACGCTTTGAGCATCTTCCCGGTCAGTTATTTCCCAGGATTCACCAACAGGGTCTTCGTTGGGACCTAACTCCGGCAGATCACTGCGGTTAAGGGTTTTTGCCAGCAGATCGCCGCCCCAGATGCGCTGCATATAAAGCGGTTTGAATTGCAGAAAATATAAATTACTGCTTTCCGGATAATTATTCATAAGTCTACATCCTGATTTTATTCTTCTATGGTCAGCAGTTTTACAGCATCCAGCAGCTCTTTGGGCAGGCGGCTGACTTTGTGGGCTGCATTTATACAGCACAAAGTAACACTGCCGGAAACCAGCAGCTCTTCGCCCCGCAAAACTTCGCTGATAATGGTCAACCGGGCGCCCCGGGCTTCGCTGACATAACTGCGCAAAGTCAAAAGGTCATCGTAACATGCACTGGCGTGGTAGGTTACATGAGCTTCTTTTACCGGCAGGAAAAATCCCATTTTTTCCATTTCTGAATAAGGAAACCCGATACTGCGGAGCATCTCGGTACGACTGCGTTCAAAATATTCCAGATAGTTTGCGTAATAAACTACCTGCATCTGGTCGGTGTCGGCATAAGGCACCCGGTACGAACAATCAAAGTACGGCATCTTTCACCTTGTTGTATATATAGTTAAAAGTTTCTTCATAAGTCATATTGCTGTTATCCACCAAAACGGCATCATCTGCCGGTTTTAATGGCGCTATGGGGCGGGTACTGTCCTGCAAATCCCTCGCAGCGATGGCGGCGGCCACTTCTTCCAGCGAACCTCCGGCTTTATCGCCCTCCTGTGCCAGACGGCGGCGTGCCCGTTCCATGGGCGAAGCGGTGATGAAAAATTTGAACCGGGCTTCCGGAAAGATCACTGTACCAATGTCACGACCTTCCATCACGATCCAGCCATTTTTGCTCATAAGCCGCTGAAGGCGTTTGAGCTCATTTCGCACCAATGGCAGCGTTCCGACCTTACTGGCTCCGGCGGCGGCTTCGGTACTGCGGAGCTCTTCGCCGGGGAAGGTTCCGTCGCAGAAAAGCTCAAACTCGCCATTGCTGTTGGTGCGGTATTCCATGGTCAAACTCTTGAGCATTTCAGCCAAAGCTTGTTCATCATCCAGCGATATATTACGCTTTTTTGCTGCCCATGCAGTAGCACGGAACATGCTGCCGGTATTGATATAAGGTATATGCAGCGCCGTTGAAAGATTACACGCTAATGTACTTTTCCCCGATGCAGAAGGCCCGTCGATAGCAATAACATTATCCATTTGCAGCAAGCTCCTTTTTTGTTTAAATAAATATACACATTTAGTAATATACCTTCAGATTGCATTTATAACAAGTTTACAGCTGTAAAAAAAGCTGAAATCTTTCTCTAAATGTGGCAAAAATCCAATTCGGGTGTAAATTAACATTGTGTTGTTGTAATTTTTTTAGGCTCTGTTCCCAATACGGGTAGGTC
>JAZMZK010000069.1:0-92185 GCA_045585955.1 Victivallaceae bacterium | reverse complement strand
AGACGGCGGTTGAAACTTGCCCAGTCAATGAGTTCAGCGTGTCTGGAAAGATAATCTGCTCCGTCAGGGGAGTCAAACTCCAAGCCCTTATCTCCGTGTTTGGCGGCAACTTCACGCCAGAGCATTTCGCCATAACATCTTGAGCCGGAGTGAATCAGCAAAAGAACATCATTCTTTTTGATATTCAATGCTTCACACTTTTCGCTGTCAATGATTTTTTCAACTGCCAGAAACTCGGCAAAGTGGTTGCCGTGTCCGAGCGTGCCTAACATATTTTCCGGGTCGGAAACAGTTTCACTCACACCATCCAACAACCCCAATGCGGCGGTTTGCAAAGAAGTTTCCACCTCACTTCCAAGTCGGCGGAAAAGTTTGTCTTTTTTGAACTTGTGTTCTTTGATGCCGGTAGAAAAAAGGGTCATCCCGCAACCGATATCGTTGCCGATCAAAGCGGGATAGATGACCTTTTCAGATAAAAACGCCGCTCCAACCGGAACGCCCCGACCGGGGTGCAAATCAGGGAACGCCGCCTCCTGAATGATTCCGGGGAACTCCATAACACGCTTGAATTGTTCAACTGCAGGACCTTCAAGCCAGGTCTTCTGTCCGCAGTAGATGTTTGATTTTTTATCCATAAAAATTTATCTTTCATATTTTAATTTTGTGTAATCCGGGATCGGCAGATCCTCCGGAATCCCGTCAATAAAAGTGCGATGTCCGAAAACTTCCCAGTTGTATGCACGGATGAGATCTTTCCAGAGTTTACAATCATTGGCGGTCAATAACTCCATAAGATGCACTTTTTCCTCTTCACTCAAAATCCAGTCCGTTTTATGGTCAATATTGTTGTACAACTGGTATTCAGGGGCAGTAAATTTGATGCGGATCACTTTGGTGGATTCCCAGTAGGTCCAAGCATCATAAATTTTGAAATACCGTTCAGAGGGATCATCTTGGTGAAAATTACCGCAAACGGTGAAATTCATTCCGCCAGACGTATCTTCTCCCATCTTCTCACCCCAGACCTTGTTTGACGTATCTCCACATTCACCTTCCTCAACAGCATAGCCACGATCGGCGATCTCATCCCATTCATCCCAATAAAAATATCCGTCTTTCGGGCGGATCGCCACCCGGAATCCGGTGTATTTATTCTTGGCCTCCTTACCAAGAGTCTTTCGGAAAAAAGGGGTGCAATATTCACTCTTGCTGTGATAATGGCCGCCGCGACAGATATGGTAAGTAAATGCCGAATGTTCAACCCCAAGCCCGATGGGGTCGCGCCACTCGCTGGCATATTGATTGAATCTTTTCATCTCATCCGGAAAAACATTGTACCAGTCATAACACCACTCCCAGACATTGCCCAGCATATCATAAAGTCCCCATTTGTCAGCTTTTTTCAGTCCAACCGGACGGGGTTTTATGAATTTGCCATACCATGCACTATCATCCAGAGAACCGTCAAATCCGGTCTGACAGGCGTATTCCCATTGAGCTTCGGAGGGCAGGGAAAACTCATATCCTTCCGGAAGAAGGGAACCGAATTTCTCATTCATCTTCCGGGTGAAGGTAAGAGCCTCCTTCCAAGTCATATTGACCGCAGGCAGATGGATTTCCCCCTCGTATTCGTAGGTCTTGTACCCCATCACATACTGCCACTGCTGACGGGTAACCTGACAGTTGCTCAAATAAAAGTGCTTTGAAAGTATCACCTCATGTTTCGGTTTTTCTGCCCAGCCCAGTTCGTTGAATTCATCTTCATCCCCCATAATAAAAGTTCCTGGAGAGATCAGATTGAAAGTCATATCAACTTTATGACCAAGTGTAAATGTCAATCTCTTTTCCATAATCATACCTTTCGTTTTTTGTTACGGTAATAATATATAACGAAAGGTATGACATTTTGTGACATTATCTGCAAAAACTGGGCATAAAATACGGATATTTTACTTATTTTATATTTTTCAATTTTGCTTTTGCGTCTTTATCTCCGGCTTCAGCTGCCTTGCGATACCATTCTTTTGCTCTTGCAACATTTTCTGTAACTCCGTTGCCATAATAATAACAATTAGCTAATTCATACATAGCTCCCGGATGTTTTTTTCTAGCGGCTTTGCGATACCAGGAAACAGCTTCCTCTTCGTCTTCCTCTACGCCCATCCCCAATGAATAACATTGACCAAGTTCATACATTGCTTCTATGTGACCATTTTCAGCAGCTTCTTCATACCAGTGTACAGCCTCTTCCTCATCGTCCTCAACGCCGTCTCCAATGAAATAAGAGCGTCCGACCTGAAATTGTGATTCAGCATCTCCGTTTTCCGCTTTTTCAAGAAGTTCTTCAAAATCTGAATCTTCATTGATTTCTTCTGCATCTTCATTATCTTCTTCAGAATCTACAAAACAAGGATTACGGCCTCTGCTCTCACCGGTAGAACGCCACATATCTAAAAGCCGCTCATGGTCATGCTCAATAAATTTATTATCAAGAGCAACTTCAACTCCGGAAAGAAATGTTGAGCAATCACTTTTTTTACCGGTGATACAATACTGCGTAAACATGTGACAGTTGTTGAATAAAATGCGGTATTTACTGGTCTCTCCGACTGCGGATTTAGCTCGCTCGGCAATATCCTGACTGCCCATTGCAATACAATTACCATTGCGATCCTGCTTACAGGCTACATAAATGAACAATCCTGTACGACTGATACAGTCATCGCCTTCAATGAATTCCTCTGCGGAAACGATACGCACGGTTGCGGTGCCGTCAATATTTGCCCACTCCACGATTTCATCATTTCCGATATATATACCAGTATGACAAAGGCTTCGCGTTACCGTCTGAGAATTCAGCAATTCTTTGCCAAGTAAATCCACTTTAACGACCGAACCGATACGCGGTTTGACAATATCACAAAACACATTTTTTATAAATGATTCACCCAAGCCCATTTGGAAATCTCCCCATATTTTAGTTTTTATCAACTGGCATGATTATTGTTTTTACTTTAACTCCGAAGGGGGGTCATTTTATGTCATTCCCTGTTTGCTTCGACTGTTTTCATTGCCAAATCGTGGATTTTTCTCCGTAAATCAAGTGGCTCAAGGACTTCCACATTGCCCCCTTCGCCGAGGATCCAGCGGATCGCTTCCTGTTCAGGGGACGGGGGCAGTGTTACGATAAGGGAGCCGTCACATTGCGGCTCAATGGTAAGTTTCTTTGCTTTGCGCTGTTCATATAAATAATAGGCGATGTCGGCAGAACACTTTACTTTGATATTTTCTATCTTTGGATAATTGAAAAGTCCATTGCGTTTGGTTTCCTGCAAGATATCCCGTCTGATTTCAAAAGTTCCCCGCAGAAGCTCGGCTTTTTTGATTCGGAATATGGCAAGGATCATCACTTTGCCGTCACTCAAATCCACGCCTTTAGTGTACCAGTTGCCTTTGTGGTAAGCTACAATGTGCGGCTCAAATTTACGCTGGGTGACTTCTCCGGTGCTGCCTTTCTGATAAGTCAACATAAGAGTGCGCCGCTCCCTCCACGCTTGAAAAACTGTTCCGAACACTTCAGGCGAAGTGGTGGTCTTGATTCCGGAAGCGATGAGCAGCGTTTCAATAAAAGTCTGATCCAGAAGTTCAGAATTATTTGCGGAAATCTGATTATCCACCGCATCCCGGATCTGTTCTTTGACGGGGCTGGGCAGAATTTCTCCTGCAAGCTGTGCCCCAAGCATAGAAGACATGATCATTTCATCGTCAAAAAACGGAACTTGAAACTCCCAATAAGGATTGGTAAGATAAAAACCGTTATTCTCGCTGGAATATTCAATGGGGGCGTTAAAATCCTTCCGCAAAGCATCAATGTCCCGCATAACCGTGCGTTTCCCGCAGGCGATATTCAAATTTTCATCCCGGTCAAGAGCTTCAAACTTCTTCACCCAGGTATTGGCATTGGGGTAAGAGTTTTTCCGCAGGTCAGCAACCATCTTGACCATCCGTAAAAGTTGTTTCTTATTAGTTGGCATCAGATGTTTTCCTTTCATTTTTTATAAATATATCACAGTTTTAATCAATGTCAAACAAGTATGTCAGAAAATGTCATACCATTGAGTTTATATTATTTGCAGACTAACCAACAAGGAGGTTTTTATGACTGAAAAAGAAAAAAATGTACTGCAACAGGAACTTTGGGCGTTGGCTGCTCTTGATGCCGATGCCACCAAACATCTGCTGGCAATCTCTGCCCGGCAGCTCAAGTGTATCGCAAAAGAGGATGCCAATGAAATGACTCCGGACAAACACAAGGTCGTGGAAGAAATGCACTTGCAATGGAATTTTGTGAAAAAGATCCATGAAGATCTCTTCAAAATCGCTGAAAAGCTGGGACAAACTGAACTTATTCCGGAAATCCCGCTGTTTGTTATCTGCGATGAATTGTGGGATGTGGAAAATTTCGGCTCGCAAAATCTGATCTGCGATGTCAGCGAACAAATCGGCGATTTTCAAAGTTCCCTGATGGATGCACTCTGGAAACTTCAGGAATACTGCAAATAATTGAAAGGAGTTAAAAATGAACGGATTTGATGATTTTCTCGATACTTTGAGCGATGCCACCAAACAACTGGTTTCCGATATTGAAACAGCGTGGCAGGAGTTGAAAGAGGATTTGCACGACACTGTTACTGTGAAATATCTGCGCCCCGGCGGCATTGCTTATTGCAAAAGTGAAGGCAAGAAATATTACGGCATATTGACCGGTACGCATATTATCTCTTTGAATAAAGAGGGCGAACCGGACTATATGGAGTTACAGGATTTCCTTGATCTTCACGATGCAAATAAACTTAAAGTTGCCACGCAGAAACGCATTGCTGTCGGCTGTCACGAAATCGACTATGCTGCACGGATGTCGGTTGAAGAAGAAACTTTTCCTTCCACCAAAGTCTTTGTTTTGAAATGTCTGGCGGTGGATGGGGCTGTCAAAGTCGATGAGGCAGTGGAAGAACGCTTCGGCTCTTTTGAGTGGCTCAACTATGACATTCCGGAAACATCGGAAATTGCGGAAGAAGATGATGCTGAGTAACCTCCGGAAATATCTGATAACTCCGGCAAAGCGGAAAATGAAAGTTCCAGGTGGAAACGACTGGCTCTCGCTTGCTGCACCATCAGGAGAACGGAACAGAACCATTTTTGACCCGACAGGTAAGCCATTGCATTTGAAAAAATCGGATATTCTTGCTCATGGCGGAGAAGGTTTTGTTTATAAACTGAGTATCAATTCACATTATCTTATAAAGGTATGCAAGGATGATACATTGAACAACTTCCGCAAGCAGTCGGCATTTTGTGGCAGGCTCAATGCCATGCTTGCACTGGAAGAGTGCCGCAAAGCCGATTTTTTGGCGTGGCCACAGATGCCGGTCTTTGATGTCAACAGAAAGGTAATTGGTTTTGTCATGCCCCGCGCCAACGGCAGAACTCTGCGGGCATTGTATGCCCCGTGTCAAGTGAAAAGATTTTTTCCCGGCTGGGATCGGCTGCAGGTAACCAAAGTTGCTCTCAATCTGGTCAATGCGGTGCAGATGCTTGCCCGCCATCGGGTATTGGTCAATGATTTTAATCCGGATAATTTTCTCATAGATAAGCATGGGAAAGTGACTTTGATCGACTGCGACAGTTTTCAAATTCCCGGAGCGGGAGAGGAACAGAACACCTTTCTCACCCGCACTTTTACACCGGAATATACCGCTCCGGAACTCTTGTTCAAACCGGAACTCTTCAACTGCGAGCGAACTCCGGAACAGGTTCGGTTCAGTTTGGCGGTGGTGGTCTATATGATTTTGATGTCGGGACTTCATCCCTACGCTCAATGCGGCGGAAGTGATCCGGTGGAAAATCTGAAATCAGGCAAGTGTCCCTTGGATAAGACTTCCGGAGTCCGTCTGCCGGTGGGATGGTATAAGTCAGTCAGCTGGCTGCCGGAAAGTTTGAAAGAATATTTTGTAAAAATGTTTGTAGATGGTTACAAAGATCCGATGGCGCGACCACTGATCGGAGATTTGAAAGCTGAATTGGAAAAATTTATAGAAATCATGCGTAAAAGCACCAACAAAAACCAAAGGGCGATTTGCCCGGAAAATGCAAGGAGAAAAAAACAATGAACGACTACGCAGAAAGCAACAACCTCGATGTGACCAATCCCGCCCCCCGCTGTCCGGTTATTTTGCTGCTGGATACCTCCGGCAGTATGTCAGGGCAACCGCTTCGGGAACTGCAAAGCGGTCTGGATCAATTCCTCAAAGAGACCAGTGACGATGAAACCGCCAGTATGAGCGTGGAACTGGAAATCATCACCTTTGGAGGGAGTGCTGAAATCGCATCTGCCTTTGCGCCGGTGTGCGATATTGCTGATATGCCGCCCGCACTGGAAGCTAATGGCTGTACTCCTCTCGGTGAAGCCTTGAAACTGGCGGATTCCGAACTCAAAGCCCGCCGCAGACTTTATAAACAGAAAGGGATCGCCAGTTACAAACCGTGGATCGTTTTGATGACCGACGGTTGTCCTAACGATGATTACGAAAGTGCCGCCGCTTCAATGAAACGCCTCGGCGATGAGGGAAAACTGCAGTATATCGGTATCGGCATCGGTGAAGAGGCTGATTTTGATACTTTGCGAAAGATCTTGCCGGAGCGTCCCGGTCCGGTGAAACTCAAAGGCTTGTGTTTCAAGGAGTTCTTCAAGTGGCTCACCGATTCACTCAAAAGCGTTTCTGCCAGTTCCGTTGCAGAACAGGATAATGTCCGTCTGGGCAATGTGACCAGCTGGGCAGACCTTGCCGGAATTCCAGCTCCCGCTGAAGAGGAGGAGTGTGAATGAAATTTGCGTATCACGCAGTTTCCATTCCCGGCAACGGCCATATCCGCACCGAACGCCCCTGCCAGGATGCTTGCGGCGTTTGGTGTGATCACCGCCCCTGTCTGATCGTTTGTGACGGAAGGGGCAGTGCCAGTCATTCTCACTATGGAGCAAGGACGGCGGTGGAAGCCTTTCGCACTCAATGTGCGGTAATGGAAGATTTGCTTGCCGCCATTCTTGATATAGAAAAGTGGAGCGATAACCGCTGGAACCGTTTCTGTGATTTGATGATCCGTACTGTCTGCCAGAAGAAAATTGAGCTTGCAGAAAAATTTGATTTGCCGGAAAAAGAGTTTGACTTCACCATAGCCTTTGCGGTGTGGGGAAAGGAACGGTGCGGATTTTTTCAGGTGGGGGATGGTGCGATTACCGTTCGGGAAAATGGAGAGTGTTACTGTGTCTTTGAACCGGATAAAGGCGAGTTTGACAATCAGACCACATTTCTGCGGTGTGGAGATGAGGTCAAAAACACATATCACCGCCGCTTGATTGCCAGCAGTGATATTGACGGTATCGCTATCACCAGTGACGGACCGGAATATTTGATGTTCCAACTGCCAAGCATGATCCCCGGACCGATTTTCAACAGGATGTTTGATGATTTGAAGTCTGAAACCTTGCGCCGACAGGATATTCTTGATTACCTGACAGGTTCCCGCTGGAGCCGCGATCCACGCGGCAACGATGACAGAAGTTTAGCAATTTTAACGATAGGAGAAATCAATGAAACAAATCATATTCAGTGTTCTGATTTTGCTGACCGTAACCGGGTGTGCAACCCGTCTGCCGGAAGATGAATTGGCTCGTTCAAGAAATCGACTGGAACATTACCTCATGACAGATGCCATGACGCAGAGCGAAATAAACATTTTAAGTCAATATATGGTGGAACTTGCCAATATAGAACGGTACTTGCTCGAATACCGTATCTGGAACCAGCCCAATTATGACCAGATAGAAAAAGCGTTTACGGCAGATTGTGAAGCGTGGGAAAAACAAGCCGATGCCGAAGCAAAAAAGCCGAGCCAATATAAAGGCGGTTCTGCGGAACCGATGGATCACAATTTGCGGATGACCGGCTTTATTGAAAAGCGCATTGAAGAACTCAGAACCAAGTGGAGACAGAAATAATGGATGTCAAAATAAAACTGGAAAATGGCTGCGAAAACTTTTGTCCGAAAAAGGCACACCCTGACGATGCGGGATACGATTTGTATTCCCGCATTGATGCCGTACTGGAACCCATGTCGGGTATGGCGATCCCCGTCGGCTTTGCCATGGAGTTACCCTCCAGCTATGAGGCACAAATCCGTCCACGCAGCGGACTTGCCGCCAAGCATCACATCACTGTGATCAACTCCCCCGGCACAGTTGATGCCAATTTTCGCGGCGAAGTCAAAGCTATCCTCTACAATCTCGGCAGAGAGCCTTTCGTCATCCAACGCGGCGACCGCATCGCCCAGATGGTGATCTGCGAACTGCCCGAAATCGAACTGAAAGAAGTTGCAGCTCTCTCTGAATCCGACCGGGGAAGTGGCGGTTTCGGCAGCAGCGGAAAGTGAACAAAAAATACCCGGCTTTACAAGTTTTTTGCAGAGTCGGGGATTTTTTATAAGTCTTATAAGTTTTATAGGACTTATTTCTCAGGTGTTTTTCCTATATACAAATTAGCGTTGTTTACTTTTGTCATTTGTATTTCTCTTTTTGCATGCCAATTATAGCTTGGGTGATCCAGTTCTAATACAAATCCTACAATATTCTCCATTATGGTCTGTATATTTTTCTTTTGTCCATTCATTGCAGTACACGCATTAACAATGACGGTGGATTTAACCCGCAACTGTTCAAAGATTTGTTCAAATCGTTTTTGAAAATCTGACCGACCATGTTTTTCCCAAAACCTACGAAAAACTCCATCGCGAAAATATTTTTCAGGCTTACATCCTAATGAACATTGAAATGTTATTGCATTCATTAAAATAAGGTGATAATCTTCATACCCTTTACCAAAGATTTCTAAAACATATTCTCTAATATCGTATCCCGCATCGCCGACTTCATTTCCCCATGCCGGAGCAATAACAGTGTGATCTTTATTGAATTCTTTTTGATGTGCTGATTCCAAAACGAATAATAGAAATTTATTTCCTTCCGGAATGTTTCCTTTAATAAGTTCAGATGTATTCATGTCAAAAATAAGCTGTCGTTTTTTTGTTTTAAAATAATCGTTTTGAATATCTTTGATCTTGCAAACATACTGGTCCGGGCAAAGATGATAAGAAAAATATTCTTTTATTTCATTAATTGGAGATTGAAATTTTGTCTTTTTAGCTTCAACTGCTTCTATTGCAGTTTTAATAAACAAAACTTCTTTAGATTCATCCCCAAAATTCTTTGTTGCTTCTTCGCATTTCTCATTCAAAAATTTTATTATCTCTTTCTTTTCTTCAATCGTCATATTCTCGCCTCCAAATTTTCTCTGCCGGAGTTTTTGTTTATTATACTCCAGCGGAGAGTGTTTTACAAGTTAGTTGTTTGCTTTTTTCATAGCTTTACCGCAACGGCATATCACTTCGGGGAGCGATGAAGCATATTCCCAGCGGTGGAGCTGCTGAAATACGGTTTGAGCGTTGCCGCAATCACATTGCAAATGATGTACTGCGGTGCGGGATGGCATATCAAGCCCCCGCATGAGCGGACTTAATTGGATTGGCGCATCTCCAAACATCTCCTCATACGCCGGATTCAAACCTGGCGCATAAGGGTGCCAGGTGAACTCTCCATAACGCTTTTCCAACAGAACTGGAAAATACGGCATTTCCTCTTCCGTCATATCAAAAAGATATTTGAGAAAGTCCCACGTCATTTCAAACGTTCTTGCCTCGTCCTGACATTGTTTGAGTTTGGGAACGATGTCCGCAAAACCTCTGGGTTTTTCGTCAATGCTCAATATGGATATATTGCGGCATTTTTCCAGCATCTGCCAGGTCATCGCTCCGTCACGGTAAACAATCACCTGATTGTCGATAGAAAATCCCCACTCCCGGTGTCCGAGAAACTCCCACTTTACCCCAACGGCGGGCATCGGAGCAAACACTGGCAGATTGCTCACCATCCAGTTCCAGTATTCACTTTTCTTCTTCATGAGAAGCCCCCTTGCAGATGGCGATGAATAAATCGGTGATCGCCATGTTGTATGGACCATCCAGAGCAAAGGTTTTCAGAAAACCGTCAGATGAAAATCCGCTGGGCAATTCTTCAAGAGTTACATCAAGGTTATTGCTCCGGATAAAGATTTCAAGCTCACGGTGAAGTTTCTGCTGCTCCATAAAGAGCGTTTTGAAATCTCTGCGTACCCGTTCCCGTCCAGCATTGCCGAGCCGGGCTTGGGTTTTTTCATCATTGCAGACCAGTTGCAGTTCTTCATTCAGAATTTCGGCGGTTTCCCGCAACTGCATACAGCGGTGGTGCAGGCACTCCAATTCAATTATTTTGCTTTTCAGAGATTCAGACATAACGGTTAACATGCTTTTACCTCCATAATTTTCCTGCGGATCTTATTAACTTCGTCTTCCAACTTACGGAACTCTTTTGAGATTTTCTGTAAAAAGAAGATCAATGCGATACGGCAAACTTCATTTGCGGAGTGCTTGCAATCCGGCAGAAATGCGTTGAGTTTGAAAACGATCAAGCCGTTGCCGTCCGTTTCCAGATTACCGAAATCGTTATCGTAGTTAAGCTTATTGAGGATGGAGCAAAGCTGTTCTTCGGGCATTCCGGCAGGAGCGATCAACTCATAATCTGCAATAAAACGCAACTTGCCATTGTCAATGTTTACAATACAGTCGACCAGTTCCGAATAGCGTGGATGAGGGAAGTAAAACATCCCATCTTCAAACTTATAATCAATCCGCAACCGTGAAAGTTCGTTCTTTATAAAATTGTTCATATGTTTTCTCCATTGCCGGAATTGTTTATCAGGATAAAAAGATATCTCCGGCACATACCTTTTCATCAGCTCCGGCAACTGCTTTCCGGAGCATTTCATTCCAAGAATCAAAATAAAAATATAAAAATCAGTAAGTATGTACCGGAGATATTCCGGTATTCAAAAATATATAATTAGTATCAGTCAACGTTATCTGCTTTTTTGTACCTCCTTTTTGTTACATCTTTAATATATTGCAGACAGGATGTCATTTTGTGTCATACCGACTCAATCATTCTCAAAATCCCAAGCCCGCCATTCCCACTCTTCTGTCCCGTAGTATTCCGATATGGCATTTTCGATTTCTCTGAGACGATAGTTGTGATGCTGATCAAAAATTCCGGTAATGCAGCCTAATGTGAAGCCGTGACAATTGTCAGTCCATACGGAATAGGTCTGGTGTCTGCCGACTTTTGCCTGTGCTCTCTGCGCAACGGCAGCTTTCCCAAGAGGGGTGTTGGCTTTTCTTGCGGCGTAATAGATATTGACAGCCAGATTGCTGCCGTTTTTCCGTTCAATGAATGTTTTAGGAGATGTGCAGATGATGTTGCCTGAACCATCCAGATGCACGATTTGCCTACCGACACAAATTCCGGAGTGTTCTGCCAATCCTCCGGCTAAATTGCAGAACACCGGAGTTCCCGGTGTTAATCTGAAGAGTTTATCGCCACACATTTTCTGGAAAATGTTTCCGGCGTGCTTTTCCTCTTCCTCGTATAATTGTGAAAGATATGAACCCTCATCGGGCTTTTCAAGCCCCAATCTGTCTGTGGCTAAATCGCAAAGTCCTGCTACTGCAATCTCACCCAATCCGTGAAAAAAATCCGCTATGCTCATTTTGATTACTCCTAACATTTTTACATTTTCGTGTTGTTCAGCACATGAACACCGTGTCCATGCCTTTTTAAGAGAGCTAAAGATCATCAGTGTCTTGAGGCAGATCGCCCCGCTTCAAGAGCCATTTCAGATAGTTGAACCGGGATAACCGATTCTTTAAGAACATACTGGTAAAAGAAATTTCATCGCCACAGCCTGATCGCTCAAGCAAAGGCATCATAATAGACCGGAAACCCGGTTTCGTAAGGAGTATAAATTAGAAATCAAAGGACAAACAAGTGCGGTTTGTCTCGCACCGGAGGAACTTCCCCAACCGGACTTCTAAAATAGAGTTACTATGTGTCTAACATAGCACGAAAAATACGCTTGTCAAGTCAGAAATCAAAAATATTCAATATTTCCATTCCTGCCACACAAAATTTTCAATGCCATTTTTCGATTTGATTTCCTGTTCTACTAACCAGAAAAAATTACAAGGATTTTCAAAATTTCCGGATAAACATCCGCAAGTAAATTGATGGCAATTATCCAACAAAACATTATAATTACGAAATCCATTACGCATATTTCTTGCTCTTTGTGCAACTTCCGTATTGCCAAGAGATTTATCATTATTTGCTGCAAAATAAATTTTACGGGATGGATTTTTTCCGTCTAAACGTGCAACAAACTCTTCAGGAGAAACAGATCGTATATTACCATCACCTTCCAAATGGACAATGCGATTTCTTCCGATATAAATTCCGGTATGCTCAACCGCCACTGCAAGGTCGCAGAAAACAGGAGTCCCCGGTGTAGGATTAAAGCCAAACCTTGCTCTTTTACGGTGAACTTGTCTTTTTATATGTTCTTTTGTAAGCTCCATTGTGACAGAATCTGTTTTTACTTTATTATCGGGGAGCGGTCCAGGAGTTTTGGGATCAACAATTTTAATCCGTCGAGGACGCGGAGTGGATACAGGGCCTGACTTTACAATGTCCGGACCAGACAAAATTCCTCCTAGTATCCCCTTGATTACTTCTTGAAACAGTTTGTCAAACATATTGGAATACTTTTCTTATTCTTCTTTTTAATATAGCAGAGGAAATATCTCATTTCAATTTTTAATTTTATAATATACTGAAAAATACATTGTCAAACTTGTAAGTAACCGAAAAAAGTTTAGCTTCAAGTTTAAGAAGAGACTTCTGCAAACACGTTATACAAAAAGTAATATCTCGTTTTTGATTGTAATGTATTTTTTGACTAAAAATAATAAATATTTAAATGGCAGAAAATAGCAGAAAAAATGAAATTTTGAGCGTGAAAGTATCGCGATGATGGCAACTGCACTGATGGGCTTTTTGCTTTTGGGGTGGTGCGGAGACTGGGAAAACGAAATAATCGAATTTCTTAAAAACGTGTTTTTGTCTTCTCTCAGCATTTTTTCATTTATCATCATTCTACTTTTTATATTCAGTGTTATATGTAAAGTGCTATTGAGGAGAAAATGAATATGAAAACATTTATTTTTCTTATGTGCCTTGTATTCTGTATGACCTCCTTTGGCGCAGACATCCCGCGTGTTTATCTGTGCCGAAAATGTGATATTTCGGTCATAAAGGCGAAACGCCCCAATACTTTGTATTGCTCTGCCAAGGGCAGTCATAATTGGATCAATCTTGGTATCATTGGAGAAAATATATATCACTGCCGGAAATGCAGAAGTTTATACAGCAAAACGCCCCAATGTGATTTACTGTTCTTCTCGTGGTAGCCACACTTGGGATTTGCTTGCACAAATTGGCAAAAATCAATATCAATGTCGCAAGTGCAGCATAAAAATCTCTACCCGCAACAAACCGTCCAGTATCTATTGTCCCGCTGGCGGCAGTCATAATTGGAACAAGTTTTAATTGCGACAGATTTATATGTACAGGCTCAAATTAACCATATTGTTTTTGTTAACATTATTGAGTTGGTTGATTGCGGCAGAGCCGAATTTAGGTGAAGCCAATGTCTTTTATATTATTTGTATTGCACCAATTTTATCCCGATGAATGGACAAGGTTGCTTACTTATGGAGAGAACATACCAGAGGTAAATGTTGCGCTAAAAAGTGTTCGAGATAACCTTGAGCCTATATCCACAGACTTCCTAAGCGGATGGAATCTTCATGAAATGCACTTGGTGTGAAATATTTTTAACGCATGATAACATATAAAAGAATCTTAAAGGTTCAAAATCGTAATATTACGTTTTTGAGTGTTGCGTCAGGTGTCGTATTTTCCAGAAAATCCAGATTGGCAAATTTTGGCAAATAAATCAGGTTATTTGAGCAGAGTTTAGTGCCCCGGATGGGCAAAAAAATGGGGTGGCAGTTTTTGTTCCCGCACCTTGATTTCATAACAGAGAGTTCAAATTGTTTTTACACAAATGCAATTATCTGCGAAATCATGGATTTTATGACCTCTTTCCTCAAAAAAAAATGCAGTTAATTACATCCACAGCCGATATTGAAATAACAGCGGAATAATGACTTCCGGGAATTTTTAATTTTTTTTTAACAAAGGTTGACAATGTATCAAATGTGTGTTATTTTATGATACGCAATCGTTTATCACTACAACAACGGGGATTTCATGTTAAAACGATTTTTATTTGCTTGTCTGACCTTACTGTTTTTTATTTCTGCAACTTCAAATGTTTCAGCTGACAACAAAATCATCCGGAAGAAAACAGTCCGGAATGCTGTTGTTACGACAGGCAATCGTTTAACGATCCAACAAGGTGGAAAAACATATAATACTATCCTGCAAGGCGGAATCGAAGATGTGTTCCCCGGAGGAATCTCAAATAATACTGTTGTAAAAAGGGGCGGAAAACTCTGGCTTGCTGGCGGAAAATCCTACGGGGCAACCGTCGAAGACGGTGGACTTATGGAAGTACGGGAATATCGTAGAAATTCCAGTTATTCTACCGATACTAAACTTTTATCCGGCGGCAGGATGAATGTATTCAACCATTCACTGTCAGAAAAAATAACTGTAGAATCAAAAGGATTTTTGCGGGTATATTTCCCCGGCGCAGTTATATCAGATGTAACTATTTTATCCGGAGGGTTGGTGCATGTTTGGAAACATGGCACTGCACAGAATGTATATGTTGCTCCCGGAGGTGTGCTGGAATTGCGGGAAGAATCCCCCGTATTGAAGGGGACGATCCGGGTCGCAGGGCAACTCAAAGCAAGTTTTGATCATGATCCAGATGTCAGTCAGGCAAAAATAATTCTTGACTTGACCCAAAGAAACGTTGCCGATGATTTTTGTGTCAAAAACTTTGCTTATCTCGGGAAGGCAGATATTTGCATCAACGTTGCAGAGAAACAAAATATGGGGTTGTACAAATTGGCAACTGGAGCAGTCAGCGGGATAAAAGATTGGAAAATAAAAATAGGAAATCATTTCCTGCGGCCATCTGTGCAACAATCTGTTTTATATGCAGACAAGTATTATACATTGAGCCAGCAGAAAGACAGTTCTATCACATTGACCATCTCGCAAAGAGCGTTATCTGAATCTGAACTTTCTGCTATGTATGAGAAAATGACCAAGGGCGGAATTGGACAATTTGCCTTGAATATGGGTTCCACCAAAGCGGCATATTATTTTGCTGAACATAATATTATGCAAGGTGATCCTGAATTGCAATATGCAGTTATATATATACATGGTGCAAACGGAGGAGAAAGAGATGCTGCAGGGCGCATGCGGAATGAACTGAAACGATACAAAAGTAAAGAAAAAGTTTATTGTATAGCACCATCTTTTTTTACAGAAGGAACTTGTCCGGCAAACAAACAAAAAAGTACATTGATTTGGGATGGCGGTTGGCGCGGCGGGAGTTCTGCTGTCAATGGGAATCACGTCAGCAATTTTGACGTTATTGACAAATTTTACCGGATACTGTCAAACAGAAAACTTTATCCAAAAATGAAACGTATTACTTTAGCAGGGTTTTCTGCTGGCGGACAATGTGTCAACCGTTACGTGGCTGTGGGTAAAATGCCGGTATCACCAACCATTGAAACTGTATTCGTTGTGGGAAATCCATCCGTGTATCTTTATATTGACAAATTGCGATTTCAAAATGGTAAATTCAGAAAAGTAAAATCAAAGGCGAATTATAATAGTTGGTTTTTAGGCTTGGACAACCGTTATCCATACTGCAAAAAAACACAAAAAATGCAAATACTCAAAAATCTTTATTCAAGATCGACGCTTTATTTCTGTGGTACTGCTGATACCGGGAAAGCGATGCTTGATGTCAATGAAGAGGCAATGCTGCAGGGAAGAAATCGCTATGAACGTTTCCTGATATATCAAAAACATGTGGCGCGCTATCCGGAATGGAAACAAAAAACAAGATTTTTTTCAGTTCCGGATATAGCACATTCTTCTACGGTGTTTTATAAAAACAATATTATTCAGAAATGGGTTTTCGGGGAGGAACTTCCCGGAGGCGATAAATAAATCTTTATCACCATTTGCACCGTAATGTTATTACACCGTGGCTTACGGGAGGTCTGGTGACCTCCTGTGGCGGAGAATTTGTGGAGATTTTATGCGGATTAACGAGTTCTCCGGGAGTAAACTCTCATTTTTTCATTTTCTCATCATATCGGAACGAAGTGGAGATGCTTCATAGCGGAATGAAATGGCTTGCCGCGGCGTAATGAAATGAAGACGGGAGCTGCTTCATATTTGCGAAAGTAAATGCTTCATCCGCCGTCGCTCTGCGAGCTATGGCGGGACAAGTCTGGCAAGGCGGTTTATGAAGCGCACCTTCGGTGCATGAAGCAATCCTGCGGATTATGAAGCACGGCTTCGCCGTATGAAGCAAAGCCCTGACAGGCTTCATGTTTTTTTGCCTTGAAATCAAGGCAAAAAAAATGGGGTG
Source organism: Victivallaceae bacterium (assembly GCA_045585955.1). Classification (GTDB taxonomy): domain Bacteria; phylum Verrucomicrobiota; class Lentisphaeria; order Victivallales; family Victivallaceae; genus SIG78. The sequence continues at coordinate 75,497 of JAZMZK010000069.1, read as the reverse complement.
GGAGAAGGGACTCGAACCCTCGACCTCCTGGGCCACAACCAGGCGCTCTAACCAACTGAGCTACAACCACCACTTTGTGTTTTAATAATATAGCACCATTTATTTCTATTGCAAATGGCAAATATTAAAAAATCTCCATTTTTGCTTAACTTCCTGTCTTTTGCTGAAAAATATACCTCTTGGGACTATATTTTTTCTCCAGCACTGGCGGTGTTGGCAGTGCTGGAGAATTTATCTTCAGAAACCCATCTTGCTTACAACGTTGCCCAAGCCTTTGAACGAGCTGTCGGATTTTTTGCTGGCAATTTCGGTTTCCAACGCTTCAATGACTTCCATATTGGTCAAGCACTTATCATCAAGGTAGAAGAACTGCTGACGCACATTGCGGAAATCGCTGGGAGTCATAGTATCAATGGCAAACAACGCCTCTTTTTCGCTTCCAGTAAGCTCCGGCATACCTAAAGCTTTGGTAAAATAAGTGTTGAAGAAAATCTCCTTGCCTTCATTGGTGAGGTAATCAAAGTGCAAGCGGAAACTGAAGCGGCGGAGTGCCGCCGGATCCAGCTTCTGAATGAGATTGGTACCTACAATGAAGATGCCTTTGAACTTTTCCATTTCTGCCAGCAAAGTATTTACCTGACTTACCTCCCAACTGCGGATGGCACCTTCCCGGCTGGAGAGCAAGCTGTCCACTTCGTCGATGAACAATATCTCGTCATTGATCTTGGCTTCGGCAAACGCCGCCGCAATTCGCTGTTCGGTTCCGCCCACATAAGCGTTGAGCAGATCGCTGGCGTTCTTGACCGAAAGTTTTTTGTTAAGCTCTCGAGCCAGATACTTAACAAACTCAGTCTTGCCCGCCCCCGGTACCCCGAAAAGGAGCAAATTCATCCGGGGTTGATCCCGATCCCTGCCGATGGATTTACTGCGTTCAAGGAATGTTTTGCAGGCCTCAACGAGCCTCGGCAGTTTGATACCGCTTCGGATATTTACGCCTTCCAGCGAATAATCCCTGGCTGGTTCCATCACTTCTTCCGGAGCTTCCTGGATACCCAGCAGTGAGCAATGTGCCTTAAGGAAGGTCATCACTTCCTGCTCAAAGTCGGCATCCGGATTCTTTGCCGCCACCATAGAGGCATTTTTCACCGCCAGCGAAATGCCGCCGGGATTCACCGGATAACGGCTGCTGACGCGTTTGATAAACTCTTCAGTAAGCTTATCTTCCGAGTTGTAGAACTTCAGAGCGTTGTGCCAGATGTGGCAGCGTGCGGTGCTGGAAAGGTCATCCCAGAAGAGCGAGTAATCAAATCTTCTCCGGCTGGAGAGGTCGATAGCTTCCTGACGGCTGTTGCAAATCCACAGGATCGTGTGTTTGTTACTATCGAGAACGCTGTTCAACTGACCTTTGCTTTCGCCATCGCGGGAGCCGGCCATATCGCCGAAAAAGCGGGCAAGGAATCCACCGGATACGCTGGTATTTTCCAGCATGCGGTCCGCTTCGTCCACCACCAGGATAGCATCTTTGGGCAACTGCTTTTGAGCCACACTCAAAGCTGCGTAGCGGAAAGCAGGGCTGTAGCTCATACGGCTGGAACTTTCGTCATTTTGAGCAATGAAATAGAGCTTTTTGCCCAGTTCTTTTGCCAGACTCATGGCAAAGGAACTTTTACCCGAACCGGCAACGCCGTGAAGCAGTACCGAAATACCCAGATCATCGCTCTTGCTTTGAATAATCTTTTTGAGTACTTCGCCGTGTTTTTCGGCAATCAAACCGTAGAAGTTCCAGGGCAGAGTTTCGCCTTGGAACTCCACCCAGAAGCGTTCAGCCAGTGGGCGGGAACTGATGCCGGAGAGGTAGGCTATAAAAGTACGATCCAAATCCAAATCTTCATCCACCAAACCATATTTGCGGATGTTGTTTTTATCGTCCATCAAAGCGGCGGCTTCCACATCCAAAATTCCCAGAATTTTTGCCAGTGCAGTGACTTTTTCGTTGGAACGGAACCGGCAGACATCGAAGTCACCAAAATCAATGGCACGGGTTTGTGCCAGCAGGATAGTCAGAATGGCATGTACTTCGTTTTCGCTGAAGTCAAAGAGTTCCTTCATTTCGCCAAAGCGTATCTCCATAGCCGACTTCTGCCGGTCGGGATTTTTCAATGCTTCAGCATACTCTTCCGTCCGTTTCTGATAAACCGCGTGCAAGATCCGCCACATCTTTTTGCGGTACAGCACATTACGGCTCAAATACTGCAAGATATCATCCGGATCATCATCCGCCAGTTCCGGGGGCGTACGGTACTTGGAAGATTCCGCAAGATTGCGGCGGCTTTCCGGTGAAAGAATTTTGTCGTAAAGTGCAGAGAGTTCGGCGGTTGTAATAAATTGAGCAACCGAACGGAACCAATCGTTGTCGTTGGAGGTATTGACCCCGATGGTGGCAAGGATATTGCCAATACCTTTAACGATGTAATAGTTTTTGAAAAGGTCGACCCCGGCACCAAAAAGGCGTTCACGGTCAAGTTTTTCAATGGTGGATTTGCTGGTGGAAAAATTGCTCATATAGAGAACTCCTTTTGTTGATTGATATTGGATTTATTGCCGGGGCGTCCCCGGATGAAACATTTTTTGATCAGCCTTATCAGTCAAGGTCAAGATCAAAAATATCGTCGTCTTCATCGTCGTCGTCAGAACTTTCGATCACTCCTACGGCACCCCGCACGGAGAGATTGCGTTTGCTGCAATTTTCAAATTCCAGCAAACTTGCGTTGGCACCATCAAAGTCGGTGCGGGAGAAAACGCTGTTTTTCACCGAGCCCTTCAGCGTGGTGTCGTTGAATTCAGCCCGATGGAAATTGGAGTCGCAGGCGTTGATCTCAAGCGACGGAGAGAAGTTGAACTCGGTACTTGAGCAGTTGCATTTGTTCAAATTGACTGCCAAAGCCGTGTGGTGAAATTCCGCACCTTCCAGAGCACACGCTTCAAAAACAGCATTGCCCGAAGCAAAGTCGAATTTGCTGTTATCCATAATACAGTTGACAAATTTGACATTGCTCATTTTTGCGTAATCAAAGTGGGTGTACTCAAGCTTGCACTGGTTGAACACCACATTATCAAGTTCACAGAACTTGAACTCGCTGCTGCTGAAGTCAATGTTGTTGAAAACGATGTTCTTCAATGCCGAATAGTTGAATTCGCTTGAGTCCAGCATCTTGTTTTCCAGCACAGTATCGGCAATGGCACTATTCAGGAACTTGTTTTCGTTGCCCCGGAAATTTCGCACATGTGCCATACTGCACTGACGAATAAATTCATCGGAGCTGATGGTTTGACGATTGATGACATTGGTGTTTTCCATAATGAAAATCTCCTTATTTTATGTTAAGTATTTGGAGGAAAATTTATTTATCAAAGTGTGTTTTTCGATCAGGCAGCCTTACAGCAACTGCTGTTGAGCAATGCCATAGCTTCACTGCAACGCCCTTTTGCCGCGGGCTGCCCCGGAGTATAGCCCGCTTTGTAAAAGATTTTTTCAATGGATTTGTAATATTCTTGCTTTACAACGATATATTCAATGGCTTTTGCCATTTTTTCATCAACGATTTTATGCCCTTGAGCGTGCATGGAAGTTCCGTGATAAGTCCGATATTTATCTACCGCAACCGCCTTGACCATGGCAGTACCATCCAAGATCAGCTTGGAGCGTACTATAAGGTAATCACTGGCGTTGCAGAGCAGAACATTGACGATTTTGCTCTTCGTATTCCAACCATTCATATAATATCCTTCTGTATGAAGTTTTTCAGCAAGAATATCGTGCGGTTTGAAAAACGCCACATGACCGTTTTCGTAGGCAATCGCCAAACGGGTATTGGGGTCGGAAATTTCCGAGGCTTTAAGCGGAATATCAAACAACACCGTTGAAGAAGCCACAGGATATTCCTGAGTGCTTACATCACCATTTTTATAAAGTGTGATATAACGGGCTGCTTCCGTAAAGGTTGCGATTCCATCCTTGCTGTTGTTTTTTACAACAGGTTCAACTTCAAGTTCTGGAGTCGGCAAGTCAACTGCAGTGGCGACCTTGCATCTTGCACAGATAAAAGTGGTTATATCACTGCCCACCAAATTCACGGTGGTGTTGCCCATTCTCACATAGAGATATTTATCGTTGACAAAAACAGGCATGCTTGCTTTTTTGATGTTGAGGAATACCACAGCAAGATTTTCGGCAGTTTTGCCAAATTCAATATCCACCAAACTGCTTGCGTAGCGCCCAAGATGTGTCATTATCTCACTACGGATCTTCAGTTCAATGCCGTCCAGAGAAGTATTGTATTTGATGCTGTCAGTGGTGCTGAAGTTGATGTAAGGCAAATCTTTGTTGATTCCGCACACCACACCATTGCAGCGATAGCCGATTCTGATTTCGCCGCCATCGGCATTGAGCATGCCTGCCACGGCGTTAATGATTTCCCCCCCCAGCTGCTTATCCACATTGATCAAACCTTTTTGCGTATAGACCATGGAGCTCTTAAGCTCAAGGTGTTGAGATTCGCGTTCAAAAATCTTGTTCTCAATTTGCTTGACATTGCTCAAATCTGCTTCACTCAAAGCAGCTTCAGGAGCCGTCAAGCCCAATTCGCCATTAGGGCCGATTTCACTTACCGTAAGGTAGATATAACTGCCGGGAGAAGCCTCGTGGTAATTATTGAAATAATAAACATGAGAAGAGAGAGTTTTCTTATCGAAGAGATTGAAGTAACCTCTGCCATCGGCGGTTTTTTCTTCGGATTCAATATAAAACTGATAGGTTTTGCCGATTTTGTACTCACAGTTCACATTTACATTTTTATTTCCATTCAGAGTGTTTACAAACTTTTCCATAATCAAAAATCCTTTCATGTTACATAATGATCAACAGATTTCTCAAACTTGCTTACGGGCGGCTGCATTTTACAACCTTAAAATCATTTTTATATAAAACCTCCTTTCATTGCCGTATGATTTTAAATCAGCCCAGCCTGTTTTGAGAACAGCTTAAACTCTTGCTTCAACACAAACGACATACGGCGAGTGAAAAGTAATTTTTCAGGATTTTAAGAAAAAAACTTGAATTTTTTTTCACCCGGCGTTGAGAACAGCTTAAACTTTTGCTTCAACACAAACGATATACTGCCAGTGAAAAGTAATTTTTCAGGGTTTTAAGAAAAAAACTTGAATTTTTCAGCCGTTCAGCGACACAATGCAGATTGTTTTTACAGGAATACCGGACACCTGATGTTCAGGACAAATCGGCATGGGAATATTGCAATCGGTTTTTGATGATCGCAGAAAAATTTAAGAAATATTATTACCACGGTCGCGGCGGATTGGAGTAAGGGCCGCGTTCCAACGGATTTTGCAGAACATTTTTTCTGTAAATCACAATACAGATTATATGTAAAGGTATATAAAAAATCCCCAGAACTTCAGCTTGAAGCGTGTGCTGTTTTTCATGTTCTGCAATATTGATCCCCATAAAATAATCATTATCCTGCTGAAAGAGGATAACATTGCCCAAGGTCAGAGCAGTAGCTCTACCGCGCATAAAGGGGTGATTATAAAAACAAATCGCATTATGAGCAATACGGATGCGGACTTTGCCGGAACAATATCCGCTCAAAGCGTACGCCACCCCCAAGACCGTGGTGGGCAAAGCCCAGAGTTTACCGATAATATTTTTCAAATTCCAATGCCTCCGTTTCAGGCTGCAATCAATAAATCAACCGCTTTTTGAACTGCGGAACCTACTTTGTTGATCATCTCAAAGTTAAGCAAGCTGAAATTATTGTCGTTGCGATTGTTATGCAAGGTCGAACAGATCTGCATAATACCGCTTCTGAAATCGGTATAGGATGGCCCGCTTGAAAAACATATACTCTGAATCCCCTTACGGGCAAAAACATGGGCATCGGAAAATGGCATCATACCTTGCTTGCAGTCAGTCAGGAGTCTTGCCGCACAGCAATTCATGGGGTCAAGATAAACTTGATCGAAGCACCCCACTACATCAAGATTGACACAGCCGATGACCTGTTTGGCGGTATGCTTCAAATAGTATTCCGCACCAAGTCCGCCTTGTTCTTCGCAGTTGGTAAAAACAAATTCCACATTGGCAGGAAGTTTGTGGATCAACCGCAACGCCGTTACAAGCGCCATACCGTTATCGTTATAGCCCAAACTACCATCAACAATATCGTAGTGTGCCGAAAGCACGACCACTTTTTCCGCCGCAGACGGCACGACCAACGCCATATTGCCCCAATTTTCGTAGCGGATGCCATGGGCAGAAAGTTCATCTGCCAGGGCTTGCTGCCGTGCAGCGTTAGTAGTTTGGCACAGTCTGTTCAACAGCATCTTTTCATCTTCGTACATAAGAAAAACTCCTTTTACCAATATATAGGGAAGACAGAAAGGAGTTTTTAATTAATTTCACTAAAATCCCATAATTTTGTGATTATTTTTAATTACTTATAATACTATACCGGCAAAAGAAAAGCACTTTCTTTTGGTATGAACAAAAAGAAAGTGCTGTAGCAAAGCTTGTGCGATGGAAAAATCCATTCACAGTACGAACTTTACGCCTTCGACTTCACCGAATTCTTTGGCTAGCTGGTTCATTATTTCCCGGTTGGGGACGCTTACGGTCACATGAAAACTTTTGTACCGTTGACCGCTGGAGGCGTTGCCGATGGCAAAGCGTTGGGTGTATTTATATTTTTCCAGCACGGAGTTGAGCTTTTCCAGAGCGTTGGCGCTGGTGGCATCCACCACTGCCCGGTAGCTCCACTCTACGGGGAAGATTATCTCCGGCTTGCCGGGCTGAAGATCTTTATTGTTGAGCTTGATCATTGAGCGTACTCCTCTTTCCAATAGGGCGAAAGTTTACGCAGCGTAGCGATGATGGGCGGCAGTTTTTCCAGAATAAAATCCACTTCTTCGACTGTGTTGTAGCGGGAGAACGAGAATCTTATAGTACCGTGTGCCGAGGTGTATGGTATACCCATTGCACGCAGCACATGCGACGGTTCCAGACTGCCGGTGGTACACGCACTGCCCGATGAGGCACAAATGCCGAACTGATTCATCAAAAGCAAGATCGCTTCGCCTTCGATAAACTCAAAACTTACGCTGGAAGTATTGGGCAACCGGGAGGATTTATCGCCGTTGATCTTGATACGGGGAATGCGTTCCAGCAAACCAGCTTCCAGACGATCCCGGAGCATGGAAAGGTATTTGACCTCTTCAGCCATACCATCTTTTGCCAGTTCGGCAGCTTTGCCCAATGCCACAACGCTTGCCACATTCTCCGTACCGCCCCGGCGGGCTTTTTCCTGATGACCGCCTACGATAAAGGGGCGGAATCTTATGCCGCGGCGCACATACAACACCCCAATACCCTTGGGAGCGTGGAGTTTATGCCCGGAGCAGGAAAGCATGTCGATCTCGCTGTTGGCTAAATCAATGGGTACTTTGCCCACTGCCTGCACGGCGTCGGTATGGAACAAGGCACCGTGTTTGTGTGCCAGTTTGGCGATCTCTTCCACCGGATAGATGTTGCCGATCTCGTTATTGGCATACATTACGCTGACGATGGCGGTGTTGTCGTCCAAAGCTTCTTCCAACGCCTGCATATCTATTCTGCCGTTGCCGTCTACCGGAATGGTTTCAAAGATATAGCCCCGGCGTTCCAGCTCTCTGCCCAAATTCAAAATGGCGGGGTGTTCGACCTTGCTGGCGATGACCTTTTTCCTCTCCGGATTGGTCAATAACGCACTCCAGATGGCAGCGTTGTCGCTTTCCGTACCGCAGGAAGTGAAGATTATTTCAGTAGCTTCGCCATCGGGGTTGCGGTGATCGGCGTTCAAAAGTTCCGCGATCTTCAAGCGGGCTGCTTCCACATCCTTTGCCACGCTGCCGCCGAAAGTATGGATGCTGCCGGGGTTGCCGTAACACCTGGTCAGGTAGGGCAGCATAGCCTCCAAAACTTCCGGAGCAACGCAAGTGGTGGCGTTGTTATCTACATAGATGACCGGTTTGTCACTCATCAAATGCTCTCCACAGTTAAATCGCTGCTGACAAACTCCCGGAGTTTATCCTGCACCGTGTATTTGAGCGTAACTCCCGCCGAGGGGCAGCTGGAGCAGCGTCCGGTGAGCCGCACAATGACATTATTGCCGTTGAGGTCGACCAATTCGATGCTGCCGCCGTCATGTTCCAGCAGGGGGCGGATCTCTTTATCAATAACTTCCTGCACCCGGAAAACTTTCTGCACGGTGGTAAGTTTATTGAAATCATCCAACTTTGGGGCGGCTTTTTCGGCAGGAGCGTTGTTCCAGAGTTCGTCCAGCACCCGCTGTATTTCGTCCAGACAGCTGCCGCAGGCACCACCGGCTTTGCAGAAGTTGGTTATTTCAGAAGCTTTGTGCAGATTGTTCTGCTTTGCCACATTCCTGATCTTGGTATCAGTTACACCAAAGCATTTGCAGATGATGGCTCCTTCGTGGTCGTCGCCATTATCGGCAACTTCTTCGCCCCGGTAGTTGGCAATGGCGGCCTGCAAGGCTTCCATGCCCATAACTGAACAGTGCATTTTTGCTTCAGGCAGTTCACCTAAAAGTTCCACAATATCCTGATTGGTCACCTTGCTTGCCTCTTCCAAAGTCATACCTTTGACCAATTCGGTCAACGCCGAACTGGAGGCAATGGCACTGGCACAGCCGAAAGTTTTGAATTTGACTTCGGCGATCCTGCCGTTTTCATCCAGCTTGAAGGTCAGTTTAAGGGCGTCGCCGCAGGTTATATTGCCTACATCGCCCACGCCGTCGGGATTTTCCACTTCGCCCACATTGCGGGGATTGAGGAAGTGATCCATTACTTTTTCGTTATAGTTCCACATAGTTCAACCTTACTTGTAGAGTGCCATTTCCTTGTTGACTGCATCGGTTACAACATTATTGACCGTATCCAGAGCAATGCGTTCCGCATCCCGGCAATCCCGGCGGCGGAATTCGGCACAATTATCTGCCAGAGTTTTGGGCGAAACCACCACCCGGAAAGGTACACCCAGCAAATCGGCATCGCTGAACATAAAGCCGGGTTTTTCGCCGCGGTCATCGAACAACACTTCAACCCCGGCGGCGGTAAGATCGCTATAAAGTTTATCGGCAGCTGTTTTCACATCTTCTTTATCGTAGCCGATGGCAACGATCTCCACCTGCCACGGAGCAATGCTGATGGGCCAGATGGGGCCGTATTCGTCGCAGCTCTGTTCAATAACACTTGCCATGGCACGGCCCACACCGATACCGTAGCAGCCCATGATCATGGGGTTGCTCTTGCCGTTTACATCCAAATAATTGCAACCCATGGGTTTGGAGTATTTGGTCCCCAGCTGGAAAATGTTCCCGACTTCAATACCCCGTTCCATTTTCAAGGGTTCACCGGTCAGCGGACAGGGGTCGCCTTCCCGGACGGTGGCAATGTCAGTAACTATGCTGGCAGTGGTGTCGCAATCACGCTCGTAATTGAAGTTGATATAGTGGTAATCGGCTTCGTTGGCACCCACCACCAGATTGCCGGATTCGGCGGCGGAGCGGTCAACGATCATCTTCATCTTTTTGGGGTCGATGCCGATAATGGAGGCAAAACCCGGTACGCAGCCGGCGTTGCGGATGGATTCATCGTCAGCAAACTTGAGTTCGGGAGCCATAGCGGCGTTGGCAAGTTTGCTTTCGTTGACTTCAAAGTCGCCCCGGATCAGGGCACAGATAAGTTCGCCGGTGATGGCGTTCTGATAAAAGACCACTTTGCCGGTGTTTTCGGCTTTCACCTTCAAAAAGTCGGCAACTTCCTCAATGGTTTTGCAGTTGGGGGTGTGGACTTTTTCCAGCGGCAGAGCTTCGGAGGGTTTTTCAAACTTCCAAGCGGCTTTTGCCACTTCCCGGTTGGCACGGTAACGGCGGTCGGGGGAGTAGAAAATCGTATCTTCGCCGCAATCGCACAACGCCATGAATTCGTGAGAAACCGCACCGCCCATCATGCCGGAATTCGCTTCGATACTCAATACATTTTTCATGCCCAGACGCTGGAAAATGCGTTCGTAGGCTTCGTGACAGCGTTTGTAGTATTTTTCCAGATCCGCCTGATCGGTGTGGAAACTGTACGCATCTTTCATGGTGAATTCACGCACCCGGATCAGTCCGGCACGGGGGCGGGCTTCGTCCCGGTACTTGGTCTGGATCTGGTAAAGCATGGCGGGCAGCTGTTTGTAGCTGGTAAGTTCAGTTCTTGCCAGATGCACCACCGCTTCTTCGTGGGTCATACCCAAAATCATGGGCTTGTTGTTGCGGTCACGGAAACGCAGAAGTTCGGCACCCACGCTGGCGTATCTGCCGGATTCTTCCCACAATTCGGCGGGCAGCACTACGGGCATAAGCACTTCCTGACCGTCGATTTTATTCATTTCTTCCCGGATGATCTGCTCGATCTTTTCGATCACTCTTTTGCCGGTGGGCAACAAGGAATAGATACCGGCGGAAACGGGTCGGACATAGCCGCCGCGCACCAGGAATTTATGACTTACAGTCTTGGCATCTTTGGGATCTTCCTTGATCCGGCGGCCCACAAGTTTACTTAAACGCATAGCATATTCTCCAAATGTTTAAAATTACCATATTTTACAAAATTTTACAGGATATATAATATACTATACTTTAAAGGATTTAGCAATCAAAAAGAGTATTTTTTTAGATATGTTTGCCGCCATATTCTGCATTTGCAGTTTTTTATACAGTTCCGGGCAATAAAAAAACGCACAACCATCTGGCTGTGCGTTTTTTCGTACTTAAAATAAGTTCAGAATAAAAACTTATTTCACGCCCTTGACGACGCCCGGGAAACCGGTAACATCACATTCGATCTTCTTGTAAACGAAGAAGTCAGAAATCTTGATGTTGTATTTGGCAGCCAGCAGCATGTCAGCTTTGGCGGCTTTGCAGGCATTGTAGGTGGCACCCTGCTTGACAACGGTCAGCGGGGAAGCAACCAGCTGCAGTGCGGGGGCACCGGAAACAAAAGCATCATCAGCGTAGTTGCTGACGCCCCAGGTGATCAGACCCAGAACATTGTGAACAGTGGCCTTACCGGCAACAGCAGTTTTGCCAGCCTGGATGTCGGCTTCAAATTTCTTGGACACGCAGGCTTTTGCGGTGGCGGCAGCATCACTGGTGTGAGTGGCAAAGCAACCGGTCAAGCAGGCGGCGATGGCACAGACGGCGACGAGCATCAGAGATTTTTTCATATTAATACCTCTAAAATGAATTGTTCGCACAACGGGACGAATTCCCATTGTTACAACTATAGATAGCACTATTTAAGATTTTGTCAAGTCCTTTTTGCAAAAAAATCTGTTTTTTTCAGTTTTTTTATGGCTTTCCCTATAAAGTAATTCAGCAACTATAAAGTTTAACTTATAAACAACATAAACTTAAGCAGGAAAAAACTTACCGGAATTCCTGTTTGTAAAATTTGTCAGTAAGTTTTCTCATTTCAGGCGGCACCACATGCCCCTGTCTGGGCATATCGTACATTTCCTTTTTGCCCTTGAGCTGGTTATACATGGCATACACTCCAGCCGGAGGACAAGTTGTATCAATAAAACCAACCGTAACGAAGGTGGGCACGGTGATACCGGCGGCAAAGTTTATGCCGTCAAAGTAGGGCATGACTTTATCGCCCTTGCCTTTGCTTTTCTTATGCGCCTGGGGCCAGCCGCTGGCGCGCTTGACCATCCAGCCGCTGTGGTCGCACAAAGCGGGCACATTGACAAATACACAGCTGATTTTTTTATTCAAATAAGTCACTGCAAGCGCGGTACCGCCGCCCTGACTGCTGCCGATAGCGGCAAAGTTTTTGCCGTCAAACTCTTTCAAAGTTGCCACATAGTCCACGACTTTGCTCAATGCCAGCCACACATCCCGGAAAAAGTAGGTGTTGCGGTCGCTGATATTGCCGATGGGGTAGAACTTTTCCGGCAGTTTTTTAGTAAATTCTGCCAAAAGTTTTTTCTGTTCGGCACTGTTTTTGCCGGGAGCAAATTTGTGAACATTCAGCCAGGCTTCGATCGCCGGGGCACTTCCACGGTAGGAAGGAGCAGCCGTCAAAGAACCGGCACCGGCGCCGGGTACGCCGATCTGGGCGGGGTATTTTTTGCTGCGATCCTGCGGGATGGATAAGTATCCGTAGATCGAACCGCGGTTGCCGGGGAATTTGACCTCGATTTTCGACAAATCATAGCCCTTGCGTTTCAGTTTCTTTTCCGGAGTAACGATCACTTGGGCAGCTTTGAATTCTTCCAGACCTTCCGCCCAGAATTTGTCGAAATCTGCCGGACGGGGTGCCGCCATCGGGATCTTATCCGGTTCGACTGCCGCACCGCCATAGGGGCGATAAGGCTTGTTTGACCACTTGACTTTTTTGCCGTCAACACTCAAAGTGCCGGCACTGGCAAGGATAAAACCGGGGCGGTCAAGGCTGACAGTAAAGGTAAAATCATTCTTTTCCGCCAGATCCACCGTAAGATCATCCATAAGTTTGCGGTTGCCCGCTTCGCTGACAGTGATGGTAAATTTGCCCTTGTTCAGCAATTTGCCGGGCTTGTCGTAAGCGGCGACTTTGAAAGTGACTTTTTCGTTGACCTTGTAGTGCCGCTGCTCCGTGGTCACAATGTCCACATAAGCTGCCCGGGCAACAGTTGCCGTTAATGCAAGAACTGCCAGTAAAATGGTGTGTTTCATAGTTTTTCTCCTATTGGATGTTGATTTATTGGATTTTACTATACACCCGGTCGAGGAAATTGCCAATCTTGCGGCGGTATTCCAGCAAATCTTTGCCGGTTTGGTCGTAGTTTTCCGGATCAAGATAAACGATCACATTGTCAGGAATATTCAAAAGCTCCTGCAATTCACGCTTTTCTCCGGCGGAGAGTTTTTCTGTTTTCAGATTTTTAAGTATATTCATGTAGTCGCTGTCGTCAAAGCCATCCCGCAACGCCTTGAGCCGCAGCGACGGGGCCGGTCCTCCGGCTGTGGGATAAATAAGCAAGCCGCAGCCGTTGAATTTGCTGCCGTTGTTGCCGGTATGTTTGGTCACCGGTCCGGTGGTGATCATATCCTGACGCTTGTTGCCGCTCTGCACATTGTAATACAAAAAGCCGTCGGCTTCAAACTTCTGCAACGCCATACCGCCCAAAAGCCGGGGGGCGGTCAGGGGTTTTTCCAAGATCATATCAATCCCCGGATCGTAGTTGCAGCAGTAGTACCAGACCTTTTTGCCCTGCTTGCGGACTTCTTTGATTTTGTCGATGTGTTGAACATATTTTTCCACCTGGGGGCACCAGACATCGATCAATTCATCCATGCCGTTGGTGGTGCCGAAATTGCTGTCGTCCATGGTAGTCACCAGCCGCAAACCGGGGTAAAGTTTTTTGACTTCGGTCATCAACTCTTTGGCGGCGTAGAATTTCTGGAAGCCGATCTCGTCAAAAGCATAGCAGTAAGCTCCATCCAGCAATCCGGCTTTTTCCAGCATGGGCACTGTGGCTTTAAGGTTGTTTAAAAGCTTGCGTTTCACCCATGCGGGGAACGGCTTGCCCGGCTGTACGGTGTGGGGCTGCAAATAAGTTACGCTGAAATATTTGCCGCCCTGATCCCGCCAGCGTTGGACATCGGCTTTATTGAGCCGCCGCAAAGTTATATACAATGGTGCCGGAGTTACCCGGTGCTGCAAAAGCATGGTTTCGGCGGCGATTTCCAGCGTGCGGAGATTTTTGGCTTCGTGGCTTAAACTTTCAAACTTCTTTTTCCCCCGGCGATAGCTGATAAACTCGTTGGCGACCTGCTGACGGCGGTTTTTGGGGATGTAAGCAGCGTGGTTGGTGTCGGTGTGATAGTTGATAAGTGCCGGAGTGGAAGGAAATTCCGGCAGCTCAAAGTTCCACACTTTTACGGTCAGCGGTATGGTCAAAGTCGGGGCGTCATCCGCCGAAACCGTTGCCGTAAACTTGTATTCTCCAGCGGGGCAATCGGGAGATGCTTTAACATCCAGCCAGAAAGGCTGCCACTTATCTTGGGCGATGTTGATTTTTTCCATAAACTCCAGCAATACATCGGGTACGATCTTCATGTTTTCGCTTGGGTAGCCGCCGGGAGGAACCTGGACAAAACCCACCGGCACTGCTTTAACGCTCAAGCCTTCCACAGCTTTGACCGGCACGACCTTGACTTGCACATTCTGCAAATCTTTTTTGCTGCGTAAAACTATCTGCACGCCTTCGCTTTCCCGGCGGGCAAGCTCCAGAGTCACCTTGCGGTCAAGTCCGGGCACAAAGGGCAATGTATCCTGATAGATTTTCTGACAACCGCTGACATAGCACCAGTCCCAAACTGGATTTTGGGCTGAATAGCGGTCAAACTCTTTGAGCAGTTGGGCATTGGCTTTCTGCCACATGATTTGTTTGGCGGCAAGATATTTTTTCAGCAGCTCCACAGTCTGACGGCTCCGGGCAAGCGGGCGGTCTTTGCTTTGGGCAAGTTTTTCCAAATCACGGAAAAAACCGTTGCGGATATTCTGCATATTGGCGTTTTCCCAGAAAACAGCAGCACTTTCCCGGATGATCCGCTTTTTAAGGGCTTCGATACTCTTTTCTACACTTTTATCCGAAACAGTCAGCTTGATATCGTCCATGTAAAGGGTCTGTTCTTCCGGCGGGGCAGTACAGACAAAGGAGAGCAAAACAACTTTTTCTTCTTTTACTACATCGTTCAACGGCATAACAAAAACTTTTTTGCCTTGCGGTATCGGCACATGGTAATTGCTCTGACCTTTGCCTTTTTCCGTCCGGATGCTGACCGTTACCCGCCGGGTGGTGGGGTCGGGATTGAAAAAAGTTATCTGCAAATTATCATAGAGCGACCAATCCTGCAAGGCGGGATCTTTGATCCCCACCCGGGCACGGGGCCACTTGTGTTCGCCGCTGCCGCCTTTGGGCACATAAAAAAGTGCGGAACCTTTGCCGGAAGCTATATACTTGGGATTTGTGTTGTAAGCAACCTTGTTGGCGTTGCCTTTTAAGGTAACAAACCGCTTGGTCTGCTTGGGATTTTCAAAGTCAAAGAGCATCAGAGCATCTTCGGCAGCAGGCAAAAAAGCCGCCGCTGCGGACAGCAAAAGAATGACAAATTTTTTCATAAATATCAAATTATTTTTATACTCACGGGGTGGGTTCGGTAAGTGCCGGATTGAGCCAATAACCATTGAAGGCTTTATTTTTGTTGTCGATTGCTTTGTCAACAATATCCACATGCCCGTCAAACATGGCTATGGATGCACGGTTGTTGTGCCGCAGATGGACTACTCCTTGGCTGCCGACAGTCAGCGACGGGTGGTAGCCTTTGTAAGTATCGGCAAAAGTAATGATACTGTCCGGCACAGCTACTTTACCGCGATTATAGAAACTCAAATCGTAATTCATACCATAGGTTATGGAGCCATCGATCTTGAAATCAGCTTTGTTGTCATTGGGATTTATGGATGGGCAGATCCAAATATTGTGCTTATCGTCATTACCGGTAAGAAAAGGCCGCAGCACACCCTTTTTCCACCACCACTCGGTTTTGGTCTGACTCCATGCACTGTAAGGCAGAAATTCGTTGTGAGCATCAGCGTAGTTGTGCATAGCCAGCATGGTCTGCCGCAGAATATTGCCGCAGTTGGAGAGTTTTGCCTGTTCCCGGGCGGCACTCAACGCCGGTAAAAGCATTGCCGCAAGAATGGCGATAATGGCAATTACAACCAAAAGTTCGATCAGGGTAAAGCAGGAACGGGAACGGTTGCGGTTCTGTTTCATCTTATTTCTCCTTTTTGCAATATGGTCTTACTTTTCCGATGGCGCCGGTTACAAAAGCATCGGGCTTGAACTGGCGGGCGTATTCCGCCGCCGGAGCGTCGTGCACAAAGTAGATCGCACTCCAGAGCTGGTGCTGCCGGAGCTTCTGCAACTCTTCAGCATTGTAAAATCCGTCAGCAAATATCCGCCGGGGGATGTTCACGCCGTACAGCCCCAACTCTTTTTGTTCAGCCAGCAGCCCTTTGGTCACGGCGGCAGCATTTTTGAACAAATGGGGTTTGACATTGCCGCCTAATTTGCCGGTGTGCTTACCTTTGAGCACTTTACGCAATCCCAAATGTTTGACCAGCCGGATCGCCGGATATTTGGCTTTAACATAAATAAGCACCTTTTGTGAAAAAGTGGCAACCATTATCTGTTGGAGCTTGATTTGATTTTTCAGCATGATCTCAATAGCTTTATCCACCGTTTTTTCTTCGGCATCTTTGGGGTCAAGCCAGAACTCCGGAGCGGTTTTCACAATATCCAACGCTTCCTGCAAAGTAAGGAGTTTTTCGTTTTTATAGCCGCCTACCGGCACAAACACGCCCTTTGACTTGATTTCGGCAAGAGTTACATCTTTGATTTTAACACTCCAATCCATCGTCCGCTTCAAAGTCTTGTCGTGGCTTACGACCACCACGCCATCTTTGGTGGACTGCACATCCAGCTTGATAATATCCGCCTTGAGCTTCATTGCCAGCTCAAATGCCGGGCGGGATGCCTCCGGAGCGGAAAATTCTTCCCCCCGGTGCGCAACACATTTGATCGCCTCCGCCGCAATCAGACTTTGCCACGCCAGCAGACTGCATACAGCCGGAATCAGCAGTTTTTTCAAGAAATCTTTCATAATTAATACTTCCCTTTGACCGATAAATATTCAAACCACATGCCATCGTTGGCATGTATTTGTAAAAAAATATTGAAGAGTCATTCGCACGCCCTTCTGAATTACATATAACACCATTCGAAAAAATTGCAAGTCAAAAATATAAAAAATAGAGGAAAACAGCAGAAAAACTGTGGATTCAGGTTATTTCTCATTGCTCCGGCGGGTGCGACAACACCCGCCGAAACAGCTTATATCAAGCATCTTGCGTTTCTGTTATCTTGCTGGTGGCAGCACCGAGTTTATCCAGTTTTACAAAGATGATGATCATGGTTACAAAGATCAAATCCACCCCGGATTCAAAGGCACTCAGCTTGGCTGCCACGCCATGACTGCCGCCTTTGAGTGCCAGATATGCCTGAACAGCCAATGCCCCCAGCATCAGCACCCGCATGAGCATTACCAGAAACAATATCCCGTGGTGCGGCACATATACATCTTCGCCCCGCAGTTTGCGTTGTATATTCTTCATGATCCCGATACGCACCGCCAGATAATAGACAAGTGCGATCAGCGATACCGGCAAAGCTGCCATCAAATAAAGTTTATGCTCTTCGGGTAAATTGTGTTTTTTAGCGTAAAAGCTCCAAAATACATTGATCGCCACCGTGGCAAACAAGGCAAAATCGATACCGTAAACCGCCATTTTGCTCCAGAATGGCGAAGCATCCACTGCCTGTGATACTTCCATTTTTTCGTATCCTGTTTCCGACCACGGTGCCGGAGCTTTGTAGCCGCCGAACCCGCCCAGTTTGCAATAATACTGATATACCTTGAGGTAGCAGAACACCACGCCGATATAAGCAGCAGTCTGCCAGACATAGACAAAGCGGTAGGCATCCTCGCCCATGCCCAAACCTTTATCGCTTTTGAGAAAGTCCATCACCACCCCCAGCAGCAAAGCAAAGAACATCCCCACCAGACTGCCGCAGATCGCCCGTGCCGAACAGAACTGCCCGAACCGGCTTTTGGGCAGAATACGCATCAAAGTCGGCATCCCCGCCGGGCCGGTAAAACGCATCAGAAACGACACCTGGGTCATCAGCAGACTCGACCACCAGAATACCCGTGCTTCGGGCTTGAAGAAAAACCATTTGCAGTCATAAAAGAAAAGCAGCGTACCGAACATCAGTAAAAATACCGATACCCGCACCGGGTGCCAACGGTCGATAAAATATGTGCCCAGCGAAGCAATAACAAACCCTGCAAGCATAAAACAGAGCGAATTGATCCCGGACTTCTGTCCGATTTCCGCCAGGCTCAACCCCATGGATTGCTCAAAAAACACAATAAAGATCGTCCCTGCACTCACGATGGCAGTGCAGGCAGTTTTGGCAAATTCGTACCAGTAGATCGGGTGGGAGAAACTTTCTTTCATAAAAGTCAGAACACCCCGCAACCCTTTGCTGGAACGCTTTTCTTCGGTGGTCGGTTCGGGGAAACGGGGTTCTTTAAGGGCAAAACACATAAAGCCCATTGCCACAGTATAGAATATGACTGTGCACCAGAGGAGCGTGGAAAAATGGCTCAAAGAATACTCAAAGAAAAAGTAGTTGTACCCCGCAGTGACCCCGGAGTTTATAATTGAAATCACCCCGTAATAACGGGTCAGGAACTGCGGCGGAATTACATCGTTGGGTATGTAGTGGAATACCGACCCCACAAACATATAGAAGAATTTGAAGATCACCACCCCCGCTGCCAGCACAAACACCGCCAGCACCGGCTGCGAAACATTTACCAACGGAGCCAGCAGTTTGTGCAGCAATTCAGCTTCATACTGATACATTGCCAATATTGCCCAGCTCAAGCAGAGAAAAGGCAGCGTGTAAAGAATAAACGGCACCCGCCGTCCCCAGCGTTTGGAGCGGTAGCGGTCGCTTTTAAAACTCACCCACGGGCAAACGGTCATATTAAGGATCTGCCCCAAAGTGGACATGATAAAGACCATCAATGTCGAGCTGACACCGATTTCTTTAAGTTTCAAAGGTACGATCCGGGGCACCATGCCGATACACAGCGTCATGGCGATCGACCCGCAGAAAATGATCGCCATAGTTGCCAGCAATTTCGGCATGGTGTAATCCAAGCCGGATACCTGATAATGTTTCCACTCCCGTTTTGCCATAAAAAAACTCCTTTTTCATATTCAAAAAGTAAAATAATCGTCTTACATAGGGTATTATAGCACAAAATAATCTTTTTACAAGTAAAAGTCCTGATGAACTATCTACTCCGGAAATAAATCATAAACAGTTGACACTATGGGCTGTTTAAGGTATATAAGGCTGTAATTACTGAAAAAAAATTAAAAATAATCGTTTGCTAATGCCTCAAATTTTGTGAAACTGAAGTGTTAAAATATATCATTTAAGATCATAGATAAATCACACAAGTTATGACTTGTCAAAAACGCCAAGACTATAGCTTGCCTCCGGTGGATACAGCGTGCGGCAAGGTCGAGTTTTGCAATGCCCTGCCCGAGGGATCCGGCTTCGTTTTACTACGCCGTGACAAGGTGTACTTTTGTACTCGATCCGCCTTCGCATAAAGCTGCGGCGGACAAGCCGAGGTGCAGGGTTGCGAGCCCGGCTCGAGATTGCCCGCGATGTGCCACCGTACTTTGATTGCTCACAAATTTCAGGACAATAACAATCGTTTAAAAATCCAGTCATACCACTTGTTTATACAAGGCATTCTGCTGAAGATAGCCCCCTGCAACCGAAAATACCAATATAATGAAAACACTCCTTGTGCCGGGCGAAGGTTGTGCCTTTGAGGACTTTTGAGGAGTTTTAAATTACCTCAATAGCTGCAAACTGACCAGAAAAACAGTTTATTTGCAGGTAGTTACCGCCCGGAAACGGGGATAAAATGCCCCGGGAGCTTTCGTCAGGCGAAGCTGTACGAACTCACAGCCGGCGGTCAGCGGGAATTCTGCGTACCCGGAACTGTTGAATTCTGCTTCAAAAGCCGGAGATCCGTTTATGCTTATACAGAAATTGGCTGTTTCGGTTGTATCGCCGTAAATAACCAGCCTGCCGCCATCGTGCGGGATTTTCAAAGTCATTTCTATACTGCCGTTGGGGAATACCGTATTTCCGGCATAGCGGAAAAATTCGCCGTTTTCTTCGCTGACATGACTGGCGTGCATATAGCGGCAGATCCGCCACTCGTCGGTCAGCACTCCGCAGATAACGCAGTCGTGAGTGTTGGCAGCGTACTTTTTACGCATGGAAAATTCCACAAAATACTCATCCAGCAAAAGTCCGAAAATCGCATAAAACGGTTTGAAATAGATCGTTTCCAGATCCGACGACGCATGAAACAGGTGCTTATCCAAACCGTTGACAAACCCGGCTGATTGGATATTGGCGTTACTCAAGTCGTATCCGGCAAGCTGACTTAATGCCGCCTGCCCGTCGGCAACCGCTTTTTTCAAGTTGTTTGCGTTGGCGTTTTGAGCTTCCATATCGTCAAAGTAGGCACAAACCACCCGACAGAACCAGAGGAACGAGGTAGTTGCCGCTTGAGCATTTTTCCACAATCTTTTCCGCCATGAATACTCTTTTTCCCAGCCGGGTTCCACCGGCAGATTTTCCAGCTGGGCAAGCCCGCTTTCAGCGATAGCACAAGCCTCCAGTTTTTCCTGCAAGATGGCGCTTCTGCCGGGCGTTGTATTCTCGTGAAGGATCGACCAGACCCCTTTGCCGTTGGCAAGATCCACATTGTTTTTGAACAATGCAAAAATAAATCCGGCTTTCAGATATTTGGTGGTGCACTGGCTGGGAAATTGGTGAAAAGTAACATTTCCGGCAATGAAATTGGTCTTTTTGACCAGCTCAAAACCATCCAGACCCAGCTGATAAAAAACTTTGCGGGCAGATTCCGGAGCACGCAAAGCCAGATACTCCCGGCGAATATCTTCAGCCGTAACGCTTGCATCGTCAATGCTCCGGGCGTAGGCGTAAAGATTTATTTCGTAGCAGTCAAAGATCCGGTTGCCGATGCGGTCGAGCCGCAAGGTGTAGCGGTCAACATTGGCTTGCTGACCGGTGCGGACATATTTTACGATATTTTCCACATTTTCAGCAGGCAGCATCCCCGCCCCCAGAAATTCGCCCAGACAGTCGCACTCGGCGCCCAACTTTGCCCCGGGGAGTTTCCGCAAAAACGGATTGGTGGGCAAAAACGGGTCAAAGTCGTAAGGAGTGATCTTGGTTTCGATTTCAAAACCATATTTTTTTGCAGCAGCGGCAGCCCCGCATAAAATATCTTCGTAGTCTTGAGCAATAGAGCCGAACGACCGCAGAATAAAGCGTTTGTTGCGTTTGAGCAGTTCTTCAGCAAAAATGTTCACCATGTGGTCAACCACCTTTTGCGGCGGGAATTTTTCAGTATTGGTGTTGTGGATCACCGAATAAGTAGCTTCGGTCAAAGTCAGCACAATACCGTCCAGCTCCGGCAAAGCTTTGAAGGTGGAATCGATCTTATAACGGAGCAATTCTTCGTAAGCTTTGCCCAGCAGATCAAACTCGCCGTTGCTGTCCAGCAGCTCCGGCAAATCCAGCAGCAGCCCATCCGGCACCATAGCTTCCCGGTGCCAGTAGTAGACCGGTTTGTTGATGCTGTGAGCAAGAGTTATGATCTCTTTGAGTTTGGCTTTATTGCCGGCAATACCCGCCTGGTCGATGCGTTTACAAGTTTCGGGGTAGTCGATGTAATCGGTCAAACCGTCCATACCGCCCAGTTCGGTGTGGCAGTCGGCACAAATTTCAAAACTGTCCACCCGGTATTGCGATGCTTTGTCAATAACAAGGTGCATATAATCCACATCCAGCGGCGTGGGGTGCATCAAACTCCAGGTGATTTCGGGCTTTGCCATAAAAATTTCTCCTCAAATAAAGCTGTTCTTTCGTAAAATAATATAGCACTTGAAGAGAAAAATACAAAGTATTCCGGCAATATCCAAGAATAAACAACCTGGAGAAGCGGGATTTTTCCTGACTTCGCCACCATAAAAATTTTTGCAGAATTTCACATCATATTTCCGGCAGTTATTTTATGCCGTTTATTACAGCATGGTTTAATGAGGTAATGTTTTCATAAATAAAAATCCTGATGAACTATCTGCTATGGAAATAAATCATAAACAGTTGACATTATACTTGTTTGGATGTATATTAAGAAATAACTTGCAAGTAAAAAATGAAAAATAACGGGTTAAAAATGCAATCACACCACCTGTTCATACAAGGTATTCTGCTGGGACTGCTGCCGATCGGCGTATTGATTTTGCATGCGGAAAATCCGCTGCTCTCCGGCAACCGGGTGATTTTTGCCGGAATTGCCGCCCTTATATTCATTTTTTGGGGAACATGGAAGATTTTCAGTTCGCCCCGTCTGGCGGCAACGCTGGCAATCTCGGGAATCAGTTTGAGTAACTTCATACTTTTTTTTGAGTATCAAAGTGATCCGCTCTTTACCATGTTTGCTTTATTGACCAGCATAGCATTGATCCATTA
Organism: Victivallaceae bacterium; assembly: GCA_045585955.1. Classification (GTDB taxonomy): domain Bacteria; phylum Verrucomicrobiota; class Lentisphaeria; order Victivallales; family Victivallaceae; genus SIG78. The sequence continues at coordinate 53,095 of JAZMZK010000069.1, read as the reverse complement.
CTTCTGCACCGGCAAACATTATCCACCAACTGAACTGACCGGGATGTTGCGGCTTGAGCGTATACTGGGGGCGGCACTTGCAGTAACGGTATTGACGCTTTTTTCGCCGCTCTTTGTTTATGAGTCACAGTTATATGATCTGGCAGTATTCATCTCGCTGCTGCTGCTCGATCTTCTGGCGTACAATTACACCGGCTGTATCCGTAAAACCAAACTTAAAACCATTATGCGGCTATTTGCAATCATAGTGTTGGGGATTTTCAGCTGGCTCTATTATGCAGATTTTATTATCCTTGGCGGGTTGATAACTGGCTTGTCTTGCATAGCACTTCTACTCTACAAGAAACACGCTGATCTGCAATTTCCGGGAAGCATCCTCCAGCATCCTGCCCGGGGGTTGGCGATCACATTTTTTCTGCTGTGCATTGCCGGAACATTGCTGTTACGCACTCCAATTGCCATGCAAGATGAAATATCCATACTTGAAGCAGCATTTACCGCCGTAAGCGCCACCTGCGTTACCGGACTGACGGTTATTGATATATCCGGCGAACTGACCCTTTGCGGCAGATTCTTTCTTCTGCTGCTGATCCAGCTGGGCGGCTTGGGTATTATGACCATTACCGCTATGGCTCTGCATGCATTCGGCAGACTCCCGCTCTCCGGAGAACAACTGTTGAACGAACTGGCAGAGCCGCAGGAGCAGGATATTTTCCAAACTATAAAATTGATCGTAACCTTTACCCTGATGACTGAATTTATTGGAGCATTACTCCTGACCTGGGGTTTTTACACTGTTCATCACGATTTGCTGCAAGCTCTGGAACTGGGCATATTCACCAGCGTATCGGCATACTGCAACGCCGGATTTTTCCCGGGCACAGAAAATCTTATACCTTATGCCGGAGAAAAATTTCTGCTGATCGTTATTGCCAGCGAAATTATTCTCGGCGGCATAGCTCCGGCAATGACCTATTCTTATTTGAAAATACAAAAGTACCGCCAGCTGCCTGTGATCTCCCGGATCATTTTCCAAACCACTGCCATTTTGCTGGTTTCCGGAACACTCCTGCTGCTGCTTTTTGAGTGGAACGGCATCTTCAGAGATTTGGTCTGGTACGATAAACTGGTCAACGCATTTTTCCAATCCGCCACTTTGCGTACTGCCGGATTCAACACGGTAAACTTTACATTGTTGAGTATGCCATCATATATAGTAATGATGATACTGATGTTTATCGGCGGCAGCCCCGGCGGTACCGCAGGCGGCATAAAAACCACCACATTGGCAGTATTGGCACTCACCTTCCGCTCTACGATCCGGAGCGATGACCGGGTCAACATCTCCTGCAAAACGGTTGCTCAAACTACCATCAACAAAGCTGTTGCCATACTTATTTCGGCGGTTTTGGTGTTGATTCTGACGATTTTTATGCTGACAGCCACCCAGTTGCTCCCCGCAAAACAACTGGCATTTGAAGCTGTTTCGGCACTGGCAACCGTAGGCTTGAGCTTGAACTGCACCACAAATTTAGATGCCGTAGGGCAAATAATCATAATGCTGGCAATGTTTACCGGCAGGATCGGGCCTTTGACTTTGTTTTTACTTTTAAGCGAAAAACAAATCAGCAAAACGCCAACTTATCCGCAAATAAAAATACCTTTAGCATAAATAAAAGAAAGCGGCAATTATGCAAAAACAAATCATGATAATAGGTCTGGGGCAATTCGGCATGGCATTAGCTCAAACTCTGTCGGAACGGGGCGTGGAAGTTATGGCAGTGGATATATCTCAAGAAAAAGTCGATGCCGCCGGCAGCTTTGTTACTCACGCCGTTGCTGCCGATATCACCGATGAAAACGCTTTGGCTCAACTGCTGCCCCAGGAACGGGATTCGGTGATTTGTGCAATGGGCAGCGCCGCCAAAGAGTCAGCGATCATCTGCACGGCTCTCCTGCGGCAGCTGGGGTGCAAACACATCGTAGCCCGTGCCAGCAACGCCACCTACCGCCGGATCCTCTTTATGGTAGGTGCCCACGAAGTGATCATCCCTGAACAGGATTTCGGCAGGCGTTTTGCCACCCATTTACTTTACCGCAACATGGTTGCCGACTATTCGGCAGATGAGTTGAATCTTACGGAAATAAAACTCCCGCCGTTCATGGTGGGCAAAAATCTTATTCAGCTTGCGTTGCCGAAAAAATACGGTATTATCGTAGCGGCAGTCCGCCACGAAGGAGTGCTTAACCGCCCCGATCCGGAAAAACCGCTGGAAGAAAACGACATGCTCTTGATCGTTTCCGACGAAAATGCCATTGCCAAACTCTCAAAAGAGGCGTAAACTATGCAGTCAGGAAAACTTATTACCATTGGAGTCTGGTTGATGATCATCTTCAATCTGCTGCTCTCCTTCGGAGCCGTCTGGAGCTTGCAGCGGATCAGTCCTGAGATCCAACGCATTTACCAGCGCAATGTCGTCAGCCTCGATGCCTGCGAAAAAATGCTTTTGACTTTAGCTGAACCAACTGTCGACCGGCAGAAATTTTTAAGTGCTTTGCAAGCAGCCGAAAACAATATAACTGAAGCTGGCGAACGGGAAACCGTTGTGCAGATAAAAGCGCTTGCCGATCAAATCAGCTCCGGAGCTATCCACGACCGCAGCTTGCTTACTAAAGAGATAATCAAACTGACCAATTTCAACAAAAAAGCCATCATTGAATCAGCGTTGCAAGCTCAAAAAATGCGGCAGGCTGGTGCTTGGGGAATCGTTTTTATGACTGCGTTTTTCTTTGCCCTGGCGCTTTATTTGGAACGCCGCCTCCGGCAGGCACTGCTTATGCCACTTGAGGAGATCGCCACAGTTATGGAAGAACGCGCCCGGGGCGACCGGTTCCGCCGATGCAATCTGCCCCATGCCGCTAAAGATACAAAAAAAATGATTGCTGCGATCAATGACCTCATCGACCGCAGCAATCGTGTTGAATAAGTTCTTCTTCAGCAATCCGCCAAGCAGAGTTTCAACCGGTAAAAAAACAGGAACAGCTTTGAATCCACTGCATAAAGCAATGTTTCAAAACTGTTCGTGTACTTTTATCAAATTGAACATAAGCATACCGCCTTTAGCTCATAGCCGGAGCGCCATCGGCACCATCGGCGCAACCCGGCGCCCCCTGCGCAGATTGCTGAAAGCAAACTTTTTGCAGGCTCGTACCACACGACACACAGCCTGTTTGACCATCTGGAAAACTTCAGAAACAATGGTAATCGTCAGAGCATGTATTCTGGCGGTAACCACCTCCCACCGACCGCAATCAACTGCCTTGAATGTCAACCAGTCATTGGCAGAATATCTTGCTTCCGGCAGGGCAATGAAATCACCCACAGGCACCAGCGCCGTACTTTTAAACGAAAAAGTACAACCCTTTGCCAGCTCTTCGCAGAATATAAATTTGTCTGCAACTATTGCCATTGACCGTTTCCCAAGTTCAGATCAAAAAATTTACTTATTACTTTTCAGCGGCTGCTTCGTTCTTCTGCAAAACACCGGCTTCGACCAATTTGTCGATCAGCTGCTGCATGCTGTTGAAGGCACCAAGGAAACCCTGGGGAGGCATGATGATGCGGACATTGGATTCCGGGATCGGAGCCTTGCCTTCTTCGGCGGGCTGAAGAGTTACGAAGTCAAAACGCACCATACCGCCAGCGAAGTGAACCTGACCGATACCATCAGCAAAGATTTCTTTTTTGCAGTCCATTTTAGAACCACCTTTCTTTGTTTGTTGTTAAAGATTGAACCATTCAATCTTCATTATTTCTTATTACAGGATACATACATATCCCCTCACTCGACTAATGTAGCACGAAAAAGCAATTATGCAAACATATTGAAAATATTTTTTCTGATAAATTGCATAAAAAAACAGCCTTACACATTAAGTATAAGACTGTTTTGACAACGAAATCATTGATTTGTTCAGCTTTATTTGGCAAAATCTGCCTTGACTTCTGCTCTGAATTCTTCGTCTTCGAGGAATTTACAGGCCGATACTGCCAGTGCCGTTGCCGCTTTGAGCATGCTGTTCAACCCCAGTTCCGAGCGGGAAGCTTCCTGAAACTCAATAGAGTGTCCGCCGATCTTGTGGTCAGCAATGCCGAAGTAAGGGTGTGCCCCCGGGATCGCCTGCGAAAAATCTCCAAAGTCCGAAGAACCTCGGCCTTCAGGATATTTTTCGGGAATATTTTCGCCTTGCAGCGCCATAGCTTCGCAATAAACTTTGTTCAACAGTGCGTTGGGTTTGCGGCTGCGGCAATCGATGGAAAATTTTTCTTTGGTATAAGTACAGCCGCACGCCATTGCCACACCTTTGACCATATTGTCAAAGCGTTTGTCCAGCTTTTCCATCCACGCTTCGTCGGAACTGCGTAAATAGAAGCGGCAGGAAGCACTTTCGGGTATGATATTGGGCATCTTGCCGCCGTGGGTCACGATCCCGTGGATACGGCAGACATCGGGCATCTGCTGCCGCTGAAAACTTACCGCATTAAAGAGCATCATCACTGCATCCAGCGCATTGACTCCCAGTTCCGGAGCCGCTGCGGCGTGGGAGGATACTCCGTGGAAAGTTACATCCCACCGCCGGATCGCCGTACTGCCGGGATCCGGCTGGGTACGCCACGAGGGGTGCGCCATCATCACCGCATCGATTCCGTTCAACGCTCCTTTGGCAAGCATCTTGACCTTGCCGCCGCCGGATTCTTCAGCTGGGGTACCAAGAATGACCAGCGTCCCCGGCAGACCGAGTTTTTTCATCACCCGCACGGCAGCGATCGCCGCACCCACCGCTGCTGTACCGATCAGATTATGACCGCAAGCATGACCGGGGGGCAGAGCATCGTATTCCGCTGCCAGAGCAAAAGTCGCTCCCGGCTTAAAACTGACATCGCCCCGGAAGGCGGTAGGAAAATCCAGATAATTTGCTTCAGCAGCAATATCGTGATCCTGCAAGAACTTTGTAAGCGTTTCAGCGGCATAAAACTCTTTCCACGCCAGTTCCGGGTGTTCCCAAATATCCAGTGCCAACGCTTTAAGCTCATCAGCAATAAGCTCAACTTCGCTTTTTACCGCCTCAAAAATCCTGTTCATATCCATAAAAAACTCCCTATAAAATATATTATCTATAATATACTTGATTTTTTGATAAATAGCAATATATTAAAAATAGCAATTTTAATAACTGAAAGTAATCAAATATGGAACTGCGCCATTTAAGATATTTTACAGAAACCGCCAAGGAGCTGCACTTTGCCAAAGCAGCCGAAAAACTCAAGCTCACTCAGCCCGCTTTGAGCCGTCAGATCGCCGCACTGGAACAGGAGCTGGGCGTGGAGCTCTTCAACCGCAGCAACAAGTGGAAGATCGTCCTGACCGAAGCGGGCAGCATGTTTTTGATGGAAGCGGAAAAAATTCTGCATGAAACCGACCGGGCAGTGCATCTGGCAAAAAGCGCAGCCAAAGGCGGTTACGGCAAACTGGCTATCGGAGCGATTTCGTCAACCATCGAAAGTCCGGAATTTTCGCAAGCCTTGCAGGAAATGCGTGCCCGCTACCCCGATTTGCTGCTGGAAGTATTGGACGCCACCAGCGGCGGACTGCCGGAACTGGTACGCCAACACTCACTGGATATAGCGTTTTTACGCCCATTGCCTGAACTCCCCGGCGACGAAAGTTTGATCTACGAACATTTGTGGAACGACAAATTGGTGGCCGCCATTCCCCACGATCACCCGCTGGTAAGACAGGTGCAGTTCCTGCCCGGTGTGCTGGCAAATGAGTCTTTTATCATGGTGCCGGAAAAAACCTCCAGCAGTCAGCGGCAATATCTGATCAATTTCTTTCACAAATACGGCGGATTCACGCCAAAAGTGGAAATTGAAATCTATAACACCTACACTGCCTTGCGGATGGTGGCGGCACATCTGGGGGTAAGCGTGGTTGCCGAATCATACATGGGGCATTTTACCGACCGGATATGTTACCGCTTTTTCACCGCCAATCCGCCGGAAATGCCGCTGTGCGTTATCCGGGCAACTGACCACACCAGCAAAAGTGCGGAAACTTTTCTGAAAATCCTGAAAAAGCATCACCGGAACTGACCGGCAGAAGCGTCAAAACTCCACAGTACAACTGCCATGGGGCGGCAATGTGATGAACTTCTGTTCTTCGCGGAACCTGACAGCGAAAGTTCCGCCGACGCCTGATTTGAGTACCGCTTTTACTTTTTCTTCCAACCACTCTATATCCAGAATCAAACCGCCGTGTGCCGCCAAACCATAGACTTTACCGGATTTCCACGCATCGGGCAGTGCCGGTAATAACAGTATTATAACCTCGCCGTTGCGGTTACGCAAATGGCTCTGCACAAACATTTCCGCGATTGCGGCAGTAACCCCGAAGTTGCCGTCGATCTGAAACGGCGGATGAGCGTCAAACAAATTCATATAAACCCCGCCCCGCTGACCGGCGATTCCCGGTTCGGTCAGGTGGAGCAGATTTTTTATCACGCCGCACACCCGGTTGCCGTTCAGAAATCTTGCCCAGAGAGCCGCCCGCCACCCCATAGCCCAGCCGGTCGAAATATCGCCGCGGCGTTCCAGTGATATTCGGGCGGCAGAATAGAGATCGCAATTTTGCTCCGGAGTAAATTCCCAACCCGGATAAACCCCGTAAAGGTGCGAGGTATGCCGGTGATGCACATCCGCTTCAGCAAACGCCTCGTTATACTCCAGCAATTCGCCGCAACTGCCGATACCGGGGCGGTGCAGTCTGGCCAAAGCCGCCGTAAGTTTTTCCGCCAGCGGTTCATCAATTTGCAATATTTCTGCCGCCGCCAGCACATTGCGGAAATTTTCAGAAATCAAACTCATATCCATAGTCGATGCAATTCCCACACTGCACTTTTCGCCGCTTGCCGGGTCGATAAAATTATTTTCCGGCGAAGTGGAGGGCATCGTAACGAGTTCATTTTTATATTCAGTCAGAAACGCCAGCAGAAACTCCGCACTGCCGGTCATCACCGGGTAATATTCCCGCAAAAACTCCACATCCCGCGTAAAAAGGTAATGGTCAAAAATATGATGAACCAGCCAGGCTCCGCCCACCGGGTAATATGCACAGCGTGCCTTACCGCTGGAAATCGAAGCAAAACGCCACAAATCGCCATTGTGATGCATACACCAGCCGGGCAAGCCGTAAAGTTCGCGGGCGGCATATCTGCCCTGCGCCGAATAATCTTTTATCAAAGCAAACAGCGGTTCGGCACATTCAGACAAATTGGCACAGCCGCACGGCCAGTAGTTCATTTCCAAATTGATATTGGTTGTGTAATTGCAACCCCACATCGGCATAAGTTTATCGTTCCAAATGCCTTGCAGATTAGCCGCCTGACAAGCTCCGCGACTGGAAGATATAAGCAGATATCGCCCGTAATGATAAAGCAGTGCCGCCATATTGGGTGATACAAATCTGCTAAATTCAGCAAGTTTCAAACGCTTATCTGTCGGCAGTAAGTCAGATTCTTCCACCGGAAAATCCAACACCGAACGCTGAAATATCTGTCGGAAATCCTCAATATGTTCCTGCAAAAGTTCTTCATAACTGCCGAAACAACTCAAATCAGCAATACAGCGGTTTTCCGGCGTTACGCCATCACTGCCGGGCATGGAACGATAATCAACAAAATTACTGCGAATGGATAACAGCAATGTAGCATTATCGGCTTCAAACACTTGCAAAGCACCGTCCACATCAGCCGTCACCGTACCGCCGGATGCGATAACCTGCAATCGCATCTGAAAAGCAATACCGCAACTGCCGTCCGGATTCCGCCATACGATATTATTGCGGCGGTCATACACCGGACATTCGCCATCAAATACAAGCGTATTGCCGCAAGCCGAGCTTTTCCCATGAAGTTGCGAAGCAAACTTTGCCGTAAAACTCACACGGCCAGCCTTGCTCCCGGCGATTTTTCCCACAATGAGCTGCCGGGGATAAGAAGCAAAAAATTCCCGGCTGAACTCAACTCCACTGCAACTGAATGAACAACTGCTCACCGCCTGTTCCAAATCCAGCTGCCGCTGATAATTTTCAATATCGCCGGGCAGATCGAAATCCAGAACTAATTCACCGGCAGGCAGATAACTCTGGCAGTCGTGGTCGAGCATATTTTCAGTAACAAATTTATCAGCCTCGACAAACCGCCGCTGCCGGAGCAGATCGCGGGCGTGTTCCAGATTACGCTTTACCGCAGGAGAAAAACGCATATCCGGCAAGCCCGACCAAAGCGTATCTTCGTTCAGCGAAAGCACTTCATGCGAAATCCCTCCATGCACCATAGCCCCCAAACGGCCATTGCCGATCGGTAAAGCCGCTTCCCAATAAGCGGCAGGCTCCGTATAATGCAAAAGTGCAGAAGCTCGCTTGTTATATTTATCCGCTGACATAAAAACTCCTTGTGAAAGTTTAATATATCACGCCGGAAATGAAAAGCAAATATACTCTCTGCAAAAAATCAGCGGCAACCGCAGAGAGTTTCGCCGCATATGGTTCGTCTTCATCACACTACGCCGTGGCAAGTGGGCAATACGGTTGATGGCGGCATTGCCCGCCCTCCCATACTTTCTCATACACTCCCATACTCTCCCATACTCTCCCATACTCTCCCATACTCTCTCATACTCTCTCATACAGGAAATAAACACATCGCAGCAAGGCAAAAGTGCCTCCGCAATTTTGCCTTGCTTGCATAAAAAAACCGTTGCAGAATAATCTGCAACGGTTTTGGAGTGTACTTTATGTACTGCACGGTAATTACTTACCGGACATGACCCCGTGGTCTTTGAAGGTACGGGTCGGGACGAATTCGCCCAACTTGTGACCTACCATGTTTTCGGTGACGAACACCGGAACAAATGCACGACCATTATGCACATCGAAGGTATGACCGACGAAATCCGGAACGATCATGCTGCGGCGCGACCAGGTTTTGATCGAACGCTTCTGACCAGACTTGTTCATGGCTTCGACTTTGTCGTACAAATATGCATCGACAAACGGTCCTTTTTTGATTGATCTCGCCATTATTTCTTCCTCCGTTCAACGATAAACTTACCAGAAGTCTTTTTCGGATAACGGGTGCGCTTACCTTTGGCAAGCTGACCCCAAGGCGATACGGGATGACCGCCGCCGGAGCTGCGGCCCTCACCACCACCCATCGGATGGTCGATCGGGTTCATGGCAACACCGCGGACATGCGGGCGTTTACCCATATAGCGTTTCTTACCGGCTTTACCCAGCTTGATATTCATGTGTTCTTCGTTGCCGACAACACCGATGGTAGCTTTGCATTCCATATTGATCATACGGACTTCGCCGGAGGGCAGCTTGATCTGGGCGTAGACTTCTTCCTTACCGCGGAGAACTGCACTCTGACCGGCAGAACGAACCAACTTGGCTCCCTGACCGGGCAGCATTTCGATATTGTGGATGGAAACACCAACCGGAATATCTTTGATCTTCAGGCAGTTGCCGGGTTTCAGTTCAGCCTTGGAACCGTTCATCACGGTCTGGCCAACCTGCAAACCATTAGGGGCAAGGATGTAAGCCTTTTCGCCGTCAGCATAAGCCAACAGAGCGATGCGGGCAGTACGATTGGGGTCGTATTCGATGCTGACGACTTTGGCAGGCACGCCATCTTTGGCACGCATGAAGTCGATCATACGGTAACGACGCTTGTTACCGGCACCACGGAAACGGGTGGTAACACGACCATAGCTATTGCGACCACCGGTAGAACTCTTACCTTTGGTCAAGCTCTTAAGCGGAGACGTTGCAGTGATTTCGCTGAAATCGCTGACCGTCATGTTCCGGCGGCTCGCCGTCGTCGGATTGTAACTTTTAACAGCCATTGTTCAACCTTTCACAATTACGCGATTTCGATCGCACCTTCGGACAAAGTAACGATCGCTTTCTTCCAGTTGGCACGACGGCCGACTTTCGGAGAACGGCCCATGCGTTTGGGCTTGCCCGAATAATTCATCACATTGACGCTCGCAACCTTCACACCGGGAAACAGCTCTTCCACTGCACGGCCGATTTCGATCTTTTCGGCATCAGCGTGTACGCGGAAAGCATACTTGTTTTCAGCAGCCAGAGCACTGGCTTTTTCGGTGATGACGGGGGCGATAATGACTTCAAAATTGTTCTTCATCTTATATATCCCCATCAGTTAAGACGCGTAAGGAACGCATCGAGAGCTTCTTTGGTGAAGACCAGCTTGTCATAACGCAGCAGGTCGTAAACATTGACACTGGCAGCACGGATCAGCAGCAGACCGGCGATGTTGTCGGTAGCCAAAACTGCATTTTCTTCGTACTCCGGCACAGACAAGAGTGCAGTACCTTCCAGCTTGAGAGCCTTCAAAACAGCAACTGCGTTCTTGGTCTTGTGATCGGCAAGTTCAAACTTGTCCAGTACCATCACGGCATTGTCAACCACGCGTTCGCTGAAGGCACGGCGGAGAGCCAGCTTCATGACCTTGCGGTTCACCTGACGGGTGTAGTTGCGTTCAGGAGTGGGGCCAAAGATAACACCACCACCAGTCCAGACCGGAGAACGGCTGGAACCGGTACGGGCACGGCCGAGGCCCTTCTGACGGGTCGGCTTGGCACCGCCCCCACGGACTTCTGCACGGGTCTTGGTGCAGGCAGTGTTGGCACGCTGGCTGGCAAGGAAAGCCACCACAGCATCATGAACAGCCTGTTCACCCTTTTCCAATTCGATAGCGTTATCGGGCAGCTGATAATCGCCGACCTTCACGCCTTTGCAATCGAGAATATCCAAAACTTTCGACATTGTAATCACCAATCCTTACTTGCTCGATTTCTTGATCGCAGACTTCAGCAGCAAAAGACCGCCTTTGGCACCGGGGACTGCACCACGGACGCAAATGACATTGTCTTCTGCAAGAACTTTAACAACCTGCAAATTCTGCACAGTGCAGCGGGTGTTGCCCATGTGACCGGGCATCTTCTTGCCCTTGGCAACATTACCGGGGAATTCGCACTGACCGATAGAACCGGGACGACGGGTCCAGGCACCACCATGGCTGGCACGACCGCCGCCGAAGTTCCAGCGTTTCACAACGCCCTGGAAACCACGACCTTTGGTGGTACCGACCACATCGAGGTAATCATTCACTTCAAAGACATCAGCATTGAGCACAGTGCCCAATTCGATGGCTTCGTCAGCAGCGGTGCGGAATTCACGCAGCACTGCCGGAGCTTTGTCTGTGTAGTTGGCTTTGGCAACATGACCAAGCAACGCCTTGCTGGCATTCTTGGCACGGCGTTCGCCGTAACCCAGCTGGACAGCACTGTAGCCATCCCGCTCGACGGTCTTGACATCAACTACCACGCAGGGACCAGCCTGAATGACCGTTACCGGAACAGTCTTGCCCTTTTCGTCGTAGATCTGAGTCATACCGATCTTTTTACCGATTAAACTCTTCACTTTTTTGTCCTTTCTGATACATACTCCAATCGGTTTTAAGGAGCATTGGTATCGCATCTTTACCGGGATTTTACTCCCGGCGAGATCATTGCCGCCGGCACTTTTGTTTATTCAAAATCTTTTGCAACTCTGATTTTGAAAACTCCAGCCCAACCCGGCGGCTTTAACTATTTTCAGCCAATTTTGACCGAGATATCCACACCTGCGGGCAAGCTCAATTTCTTGAGTTCATCCACAGTCTTGTTGGTGGGATCAATGATATCCAGCACACGCTTGTGGGTGCGGATCTCAAACTGTTCCATCGACTTCTTGTCGACATGGGGTGAACGGTTCACAGTGAAGCGTTCGACGCGAGTCGGCAGCGGCACGGGGCCGACTACCTGGGAACCGGTGCGTTTGACGGTATTGAGGATTTCCGCCACAGACTGATCCAGAATGCGATGCTCATAGGCCTGCAAACGGATACGGACCTTCTGATTATTGCTGCTCATGATTATTTCTTCTCCGTTACAACTTTTTCTTGTACTTGTTTCGGTACCCGTTCAAAGTGCGAGGGTTCCATCGTGTAGGAAGCACGGCCTCTGGACAGTGAGCGGATCGCCGTGGCGTAACCGAAAAGTTCTGCCAGCGGCACCTGGGCATTGAGTTTGTTGAACCCTGCCTGGACATTGGAATTGATTTCAACGATGTTACCACGACGGCTGGTGATGTCGCCGATGATATCACCCATGTTTTCTTCCGGCACAACCACTTCAACCTTCATGATCGGTTCAAGCAGAATGATGTTCGCCTTCTTACAGGCTTCTTTCAACGCCATGGAAGCAGCGATCTTAAATGCCATTTCCGAGGAGTCGACCGGGTGGTAGGAACCGTCAACAATATCGATCTTGAGGTCGATCAACGGATAACCGGCAAGCACACCGGTAGCGGCGGCTTCGCGCAGACCGTTTTCCACGGGCTTGATGAATTCTTTCGGAATGTTACCGCCAACAACTTTGTTTTCGATAACCAAACCGCTGCCCTGTTCGCCCGGTTCCATATGGATGATAACATGACCATACTGACCGTGACCACCAGTCTGACGGACAAACTTGGTATCGGCATCAGCCGCAGAAGTGATAGCTTCACGGTAGGCAACCTGGGGTGCACCGGTGTTGGCTTCCACCTTGAATTCTTTGATCAAACGGTCGATAATGATTTCCAAATGCAACTCACCCATACCGGAGATGATGGTCTGACCGGTTTCTTCGTCGGAACGGACGCGGAAGGTCGGGTCTTCGTCGGAAAGTGCGATCAAGCCCTTGGAAAGTTTGTCGCGTTCGCCGGAGCTCTTGGGCTCCACAGCAACGCTGATAACCGGTTCCGGGAAGGTCATGCTTTCCAGAACGATGGGGTCATTTTCCAAACAGATGGTATCACCGGTGGTAACATTTTTCAGACCGACTGCAGCGGCAATGTCGCCGGAGAAGATCTCTTTGCGTTCTTCACGGTGGTTGGCGTGCATCTGCAACAGACGGCCGAGGCGTTCACGACGGTTGGTACGGGGGTTCAGCACTTCCATACCCTGCGAAGCAGTACCGCTGTATACACGGAAATAGTAGAGTTTACCCACAAACGGGTCGGTCATAATTTTGAAGACCAATGCCGAGAAGGGCTGCAAGTCACCAACATGACGGGTCTTTTCTTCGCCGGTCACCGGGTCAGAACCTTTGATGTCCCAAATATCGATCGGGCTGGGCAGATAGTCGGCAACGATGTCGAGCACCGGCTGCACACCGCGTTTCTTGAATGCACTGGCACAGGCAACAGGTACGACCTGAGCAGCAACAGTGGCACGACGCAGAGCGGGACGGATCTGTTCCAGAGTCGGCATTTCGTCGGCCAGGAAGATTTCCATGATCTCTTCGTCGACTTCAGCGAGGCATTCGACCAGGTGTTTGTAGTATTTTTCACGCAGTTCCACATAATCGGCGGGAACTTCAGCGTATTCGATCTGGGAACCGTCGTCACCTTTGAAGTAGATGGCACGGTTTTCCAACACGTCGATCTGACCGACGAAATCAGCTTCTTTACCAATGGGCAGCAGCAGCGGAACTGCGGTGGCACCCAGCTTGGTTTTGATTTCTTCAACAGCACCGTAGAAGTCGGCACCGGTACGGTCCATTTTGTTGATCAGTGCAACGATCGGCACTTTGTATTTCTGTGCCTGACGCCACACAGTTTCGCTCTGGGGCTGTACTTTACCCACCGAGCAGAATACTGCAACTGCACCGTCCAACACGCGCAGGGAGCGTTCCACTTCAGCAGTGAAGTCCACGTGTCCTGGAGTGTCGATCAGATTCAAACGGTGCTTCACACCATTGCGGTTCCAGAAAGCAGTCGTTGCAGCACTGGTGATGGTAATACCACGGTCGCGTTCCTGCTCCATCCAGTCCATGGTGGCAGTACCTTCGTGTGTATCACCAATCTTATGATTGATACCTGTATAGTACAGGATTCGTTCTGAAAGAGTAGTCTTACCGGCGTCAATGTGAGCCATGATCCCGATGTTACGCACATCTTTCAGGGCTACCTGACGGTTCGGGGACTCTTTGAATTGTTTATCGTCGCTCATCGTAGTTCCTTTGAAGCAGCGTTTTACAAATTACCAACGGTAATGTGCGAAAGCCTTGTTGGCCATCGCCATCTTGTAGGTGTCGTCTTTCTTCTTGATCGACGCGCCGGTGTTATCAAAAGCATCCAGAAGTTCGGATGCCAGAGATTCGGTCATGGATTTGCCTTTACGGCCGCGGCTGTAGCTGGTGATCCAGCGCATCGCCAACGCCACCTGACGTTCCTGGCTGACTTCAACCGGAACCTGATAGGTCGCACCACCAACGCGGCGGCTCTTGACTTCCAGTTTCGGTTTCACATTTTCCAGAGCCTGCAAGAATACTTCCAGGGCATCCATTTCGGGTTTCTTGGTTTTGATAAGATCCAATGCACCATAAACAATGCTCTGTGCTGTGGATTTCTTACCACGGGTCATGATTGTATTGATCAAACGACCGACCAATACGCTCTTGTACTTGACATCGGGGGTCTGCACCCGCTTCGTAGCTGTACGTCTTCTCATTTGCCTATCATTCCTGTTGAACTTGATATTGCATTCATTTCAGATTTTCAAACAACCCCGGCAGGCTCCTCGCCAACCGGCAAAAAAATCATCCGCAATTACTTCTTCTTGCCTTTGGCAGCTTCCTGGCCCGGCTTCGGACGCTTGGCACCATAACGGGAACGCGCCTGACGACGGTTTTCCACACCAAGACTATCCAGCGAACCACGGACAATGTGGTAACGCACCCCCGGAAGGTCGCGTACACGACCGCCCTGAACCAGCACCACGCTGTGTTCCTGGAGGTTATGACCTTCACCGCCGATGTAGGCGGTCACTTCCTGACCATTCGTCAAACGCACACGTGCGATTTTACGCAAAGCCGAGTTCGGCTTTTTAGGCGTACGAGTGGTCACCTGCAAACAGACTCCCCGGCGTTGCGGGCAGGCGCTCAAAGCGCGGGACTTGCTCTTCTTGACCTTGGAGGTCCGTCCGAATCTCACCAACTGATTGATCGTGGGCATCTTTCCAGCTCCAACCTTTCTTTTTCTTTCTGCTTATTTAACACGCAAAAAATTAATTTGAATATACTTTTCTAAAAATAATAGCCATATAAAATACATTTTTTTTCAGAATTTACAAATTTAAAACTCATAAATCCCGAAAAAAAACGCAATTTTGCTCCCAAAACGGGCTTTTTTCATTATTTTCACCCGTTTTGAGAGCAATCTCAAGCAATCACTTACACAATGACTTATGCATCTTCATCGTCGCTGTAATCACCATCGATGACATCCTCAAGATCCATATCATCGAAGTCCTGATCGTCGGCAAACTCCCCATCCAGATCAGCATCAGCATCGAGGATCGAGCCTTCGCCGAAAAGCGGTTCGTCTGCGTTGAACATATCATCATCATCTCCGAAAATCTGCTCTTCGATGACCTTGCTCTGTTCATCTTCTTCCGGCTGTTCAGGTTGTTCGCGCGGAATTTCTTCGCCGTAGTATTTCAACTTCAGATACTGCAACTGTTCAGTACCCGTACCGGCAGGAATCAAATGACCGGTGATCACATTTTCCTTGAAGCCCTTGAGTTCATCGCTCTTACCCAGCGTGGCAGCTTCGGTCAGAATACGGGTGGTATCCTGGAAGCTGGCTGCCGAAATGAAGCTGTCAGTTTCAAGTGATGCCTTGGTAATACCCAACAGAATCGGTTCGCCTTCAGCCGGACGACCGTTGCGATCCTCAAACTTGCGGCCGACAACTCTGCGGTTTTCGGCATCGAAGCTGACCCGGTCAACTGTTTCGCCAACCAGATATTCTGTATCGCCGGGTTCAGTGATGCGGACTTTCTGCATCATCTGGCGAATGATGATTTCAATGTGCTTATCGTTGATTTCCACACCCTGCGCACGGTACACCAGCTGGATTTCGTTGACCAGGAACCGCTGAAGTTCGTGAGGTCCGCAGATTTCCAACAGCGCATGCGGTACAACCGAACCTTCAGTCAGTTTATCGCCCTTGTGAACAAAGTCGCCATTGCTTACCAACAGATGTTTGTTGGAAGGAATATTGCCGTGTTCTTCAATGCTCTTGGTTTCGCTGTCCTCAATACGGATCGTACGACGACCTCTGGAATTCTTGGCATTTACGATCTCAACCTTACCGTCGATACGGGCAATTTCCGCAACTTCACGCGGCTGACGGGCTTCAAACAACTCGGCAATACGCGGAAGCCCCCCGGTAATGTCTTTGTTCTTTGCCGACTGACGGGGAACTCGGGCAACCGTTACACCGGATTCCACATATTCACCATCACGCACCATCACAAATGCACCTGCCGGCAACGGATAGCTGGCAAGAACTTCGTCGTTTTCGTCTTTGACCACGATCTGCGGACTCAAGTCGTCACGGTGTTCCATAACCGTAAACTCTTCTGTACCGCCACGGCGCTGCCGGTTCAAAGTCATACCTTCGATCAGAGCACTGAATTCAACCCGACCGCCTTTTTCCACAATGATCGGTGCGTGGTAAGGATCCCAATGCACGAACTGTTCTTCGGCTTTGACGGTCTGACCTTCGCCCTTGGTTATCACTGCACCGGCTTCAACATCATAACGGTCAAGCTCGGCTTCACGCAAAGCATCGCTTGCGTAATCGTAATCCTTATTATAATAGGAACCGATCGCTTCGGCTTCCGCCTTGGCACGGGATCTGGCCTGTTCTTCGGCTTTCTTGGCAACTTCGGCATCGTAAACGATCACATAACCGTTCTTGCTGACAACCACTGTTTCGCCATTCTGGTTCTTGACTGTACGCACATTCACCAGATGCAAGGTACCGGCATTACGGGCTTTGATGACCGGTTCTTTGTAAGCACTGGAAGCTGTACCCCCGATGTGGAAGGTACGCATTGTCAGCTGGGTACCGGGTTCACCGATGGACTGGGCGGCAATGATACCCAACGCATCACCCACCTTGGCAACACGGTCGCTGGCAAGGTTGCGCCCATAGCACTTGACACAAACACCGTAAGGAGTTTCGCAAGTGAGGTTGGAACGGATTAAAACACGCTGGATACCACGCTTTTCGATCACATCCATTATAGCCGAGGTAATTTCTTCGCCGGCTTTGACGATCACTCTGCCATCGTTGTAGGCAGGGTCTTTAAGATCCATTGCCGCAAAACGGCCGACAATACGGTCGCGCAACGGCAGAATAACTTCGTCGCCTTCCACGATCGCAGACATCCAGATACCCTTCACGGTACCGCAGTCTTCCTGACGGCAGATAACATCCTGCGCCACATCCACAAGCTTACGGGTCATGTAACCGGAGTCAGCGGTCTTCAACGCTGTATCAGCCAAACCTTTACGGGCACCGTGGGTGGAAATAAAGTATTCCAGCACCGACAGACCTTCACGGAAGTTGGAGATGATCGGCCGTACAATAATATCGCCGGAAGGTTTAGCCATCAAACCACGCATACCTGCCAGCTGACGGATCTGATCTTTACTGCCTCGCGCCCCGGAGTCAAGCATGGCGTACACCGGGTTGATCTCTCCGCGGCGGGATTCTTCTTCCAACCGGGCAAACAATGCACTTGCCACCGAGTTACTGGTCTGAGTCCAGATATCAATAACTTTGTTATGGCGTTCACCATCGGTCAAAACCCCGCTGTTGTACTGATCTACGACCTTGCCGATCTGCTCGCGGGCTTCGGATATAAGACTTTCCTTCTTATCCGGCACATGCAAGTCGGTAATGGAAATAGAAAGACCGGCACGGGTCGCATGACGGTAACCCAACGCTTTCAAATCGTCCAAAAGCTTGATCGTGGCATCGTGACCGCAGAGCTTGTAGGATACACTGATAAGTTTACCCAAATCCTTTTTCTTGGCAAGCTGATTGTAGAAGCCAAGACGCTTGTCCCAGATTTCGTTGAAAATACAACGGCCGGGAGTGGTCAGAATGTACTTGCTTTCCTTATCGCCGTAAACAGTATCCTTGCCCAAGTCGGGGTTGGGGATACGCACCGCATCATGGATCGACAGGAAACCGGCATCCATGGCGTACAGCACTTCAAAGTAATCTTTGTAGAGCTTGGCGCGATCCGGATTGCGCGGATTGCAGGTCAGATAATACGAACCCAGCGTAATATCCTGTGTCGGCGTAGTGATAGGTTTACCGTTTGCCGGCGAAAAGATATTATTCGATGCAAGCATCAAAAGCTTGGTTTCCATCTGCGCTTCGTTGGACAGCGGCACATGCACAGCCATCTGGTCACCGTCAAAGTCGGCGTTGTAAGCTGTACAGACCAGCGGATGGATACGCAACGCCGAACCTTCGATCAGCACCGGGTCAAATGCCTGAATACTCAAACGGTGCAGCGTAGGCGCACGGTTCAGCATTACCGGATGCCCCTGGGTCACTTCTTCGAGAATATCCCAAACCTCCGGTTCGCCGCGTTCGATCATCTTCTTGGCGCCGCGCACAGTGTGAGCCAGATTGCGGTCTTTCAAATGACGGATAATGAAAGGTTCAAACAGAGTCATCGCCATCTTTTTCGGCAGACCGCACTGATTGATCTTCAATTCAGGACCGACCACGATCACCGAACGGCCGGAATAGTCTACACGCTTACCCAGCAAGTTCTGGCGGAAACGCCCCTGTTTACCTTTAAGCATATCGCTCAAGCTCTTGAGCGCACGATTGCCAGCACCAGTCACAGCACGACCGTGACGACCGTTATCCAGCAATGCGTCGACCGCTTCCTGCAACATACGCTTTTCGTTGCGGATGATCACATCAGGGGTGCGCTGACTCAACAGATTTTTCAACCGGTTGTTACGGTTGATCACACGACGGTAAAGGTCGTTCAAGTCCGATGTGGCAAAGCGGCCGCCTTCCAGCGGAACCAGAGGACGCAGATCCGGCGGGATCACCGGCAGCACCGTCATAATCATCCATTCAGGACGCGAATTGCTGTTGATAAAGCCTTCCAGCAAGCGCAAACGCTTGGAAAGCTTCTTGCGGATTGCCTTGTTATGGGTACTTGTCAGTTCTGTTTCCAACTCGGCAAGCTTGGCAGGCATATCAAGTTTTTCCAGCAAAGTTTTGATTGCCGGTGCACCCATATCCGCCATAAAAGCATCACCATAGTCTTCACGGGCTTCACGGTATTTGAGTTCTTCCAGCACCTGACCGAGTTTCAACGGAGTATCTCCGGGATCGGTAACTACCCATGACTCATAGTAGATGACCTTTTCCAAATTCTTGGCGGTCATATCCAAAGCCAAACCGATACGGCTGGGCATACACTTGAAAAACCAAATGTGGGATACCGGCACTGCCAGTTCAATATGCCCCATGCGTTCACGACGCACGCTGCTCATGGTAACTTCCACGCCGCAATGGTCGCAGACTACACCCTTGAGCTTGACGCGTTTATGCAACCCGCAGCTGCATTCCCAGTCACGGGTAGGCCCGAAAATGCGTTCGCAAAACAGACCGCCACGCTCCGGTTTGAGAGTACGATAGTTGATAGTTTCCGGATTTTTTACTTCGCCGAAACTCCAGGAACGGATCACATCCGGCGAAGCAACATTTATGGAAACCGCATTGAATGCGTTGCTTGCTGATTTCCCCGCAACGTCACGACTAGCGAAATTTTTATCACTCACAGTAGAAATCCTCCTGATTAGTTAGCCTGATTTTTTTTGACAGTGCGAATGTCAAGACCAAGACTCTGCATTTCTTTGAGCAACACATTGAACGATTCAGGACGGCCGGCTTCCAGAATATTCTGACCCTTTACGATCGAGTCATAAATACGGTTACGGCCATTCTTATCGTCGGACTTGACGGTAAGCATTTCCTGCAAGTTGAATGCTGCACCATACGCTTCCAGAGCCCACACTTCCATTTCCCCGAAACGCTGTCCCCCGTGCTGAGCTTTACCGCCCAACGGCTGCTGGGTGACCAGCGAGTAGGGCCCGGTCGAACGGGCATGGATCTTATTGGCAACCAGGTGGTCAAGTTTCAGCATATAGATCTGACCGACCATAACACGCTGATCAAAACGGTCACCGGTACGGCCATCGTAAACATCGGTTTTACCATCATATACATAGCTGCCGTCAGCTGTCTTGCGGAATCCCCAGTGATAATTCACACCGGTCTTTTCGGCAGCCTTTTCGTTGGCTTCTTCCATAAGTTTGACGATCTGCTCTTCGGTAGCACCGTCAAACACCGGAGTAGCAACCTTGATGCCCAGCATTTTGGCGGCCCAGCCCAAATGGGTTTCCAACACCTGACCGACATTCATTCGGCTCGGCACCCCCAGCGGGTTGAGTACAATGTCAACCGGAGTACCGTCTGCCAGGAACGGCATATCTTCCACCGGCACGATTCTGGATACGATACCCTTGTTACCGTGACGACCCGCCATCTTATCCCCGATCTGCAACTTGCGCTTGCAACCCACATAGACCTTGACCCGGCTGATAGTACCATTGTTGATACCTTCACCATTTTCCAAACTCAAAGTGGAGTCATTACGCTGTGCTTCGTTTTCTTCAAACTGCGGAATAAAACCGGCGATGATCTCGGTGATCTGTTCCTTGAGCTGGCAATCTTCCATGCTCCAGGAATCATATTTGGCAGCCAGTTTCTGAATAGCACTGCGGGTAACCTTACGGTTGGAACCGATCAGAACTGTATTTTCCTTGCTCGAAGAAGTATCAAGTATCGGGAACGGCAGCTTCTGCTGGAGCATCACATCCGACAAACGGTCGGTCAGGTCTGCAACCAAATCGCTGTAACGTTCGCGGTAGCTGTCTTTGATCGCCCGTTCCTGACGGCGCTTTTCACTCTGCTTCTTGCCCTGGCGCGGAGGCTCTTTGGCGTACTCAATGCGTACATCCATAACAATACCGCCCTTGCCGCTGGGAACCACCAGACTGCTGTCTTTGACATCAGCTGCTTTTTCACCGAAAATGGCACGCAGAAGTTTTTCTTCAGACGGCAATTCAGTTTCGCTCTTGGGAGTGATCTTACCCACCAGAATATCCCCGGGGCCGACTTCAGCACCTTCGTAAACCACACCGTCGGCACGCAGATTGCGCAGCGCACCTTCACCGGCATTCGGAATATCGCGGGTGATTTCTTCCGGACCAAGCTTGGTATCGCGGCTGGTGATCTCAAATTCTTCAACATGAATACTGGTGTAAACGTCTTCCTTCACCAACCGTTCACTGACGATAATAGCGTCTTCAAAGTTGTATCCGCACCACGGCATAAATGCCACCAGTACGTTTTTACCCAAACCAAGTTCGCCTTCCTGCGTGGCAGGACCGTCAGCAAGCACATCACCTTTCTTGACTTCGGTTCCGCGACGGATGATCGGCTTCTGATTGATACAGGTACCGGCATTGCTGCGCAGGAACTTCTTCAAGCGGTAAACCTTGGCGTTTTCCGGTTTGGCTGTTTCATCCAACGGTAAACCGTCTTCAGTCACCACGATCCGATTGCTGCAAACTTCAGCAACAATACCATCAGTGGCGCTGGTAACGACCGCACGGCTGTCCACAGCGATCCGGCCTTCCAGACCGGTACCGACCAGCGGCGATTCCGGACACAGCAGCGGCACCCCCTGACGCTGCATGTTCGAACCCATCAAAGCACGGTTGGCGTCGTCGTGTTCCAGGAAGGGGATAGTACCGGCAGCGGCACTGACCAGCTGCTTCGGCGATACATCCATATACTGAATGGTTTCCCGCGGGCGTTCTTCACTTTCACCATACTGACGGGTCATGACCATCTCGCGGATAAAGCTGCCATCTCCAGCCAACAATGCGTTCGCCTGGGCAATAACAAATTCTTCTTCCCGGTCAGCGGTCAGGTAATCGATTTCATTGGTAACTTTGCCATCAACCACCCGGCGATAGGGAGTTTCCAGGAAACCGAAGTGGTCGATCAGAGCATAGAGCGACATGGAGGAGATCAAACCGATGTTCGGACCTTCCGGAGTTTCGATTGGGCAGATACGGCCGTAGTGGCTGGTGTGCACGTCGCGCACTTCAAAACCGGCACGGTCACGGCTCAAACCGCCAGGCCCCAAAGCCGAAAGACGCCGCTTGTTGGTCAACTCACTCAAGGGGTTGGTCTGATCCATGAACTGCGACAGCTGGTTGCGGGCAAAAAAGTCGCGGATAACCCCGGAAAATGCCTTTTGATGAATGAGCTTGCCGGCAGTCGGCGCAGCATCATCGTTATTGTGCATGGTCATACGCTCACGGATGAGTCTTTCCGTACGCAGCAAACCCATGCGGCAGTGATTCTGCAACAATTCACCAACTGTACGGACACGACGGCTGCCCAGGTGGTCAATATCATCGACCTGGCCGCCGGTGTGGCGCAGTTTGATAAGTTCCAGCGTTGCAGCCATAATATCCTGCGGGGCAAGGCTGCGTTCAGTCAGCGGCAGATCCAACCCCAGCCGTTCATTGATCTTGTAACGGCCGACAGCACCGAGATCATAGCGTTTTGTATCAAAGAAAAGCTTCTTGATCAGAGTTTTGGCATTGCTCTGGTTCGGCGGATCTCCGGGACGCATCTTGCGATAGATCTCTTTAAGTGCTTCTTCGCCATCGCGGGCAGGGTCACGGCTCAAACAGTTGATGATGTAACTTGCACCGTCAGGAATACGCACAAGATCGATCTTCTTGATCTGTCTGTCCTGCAACAGTTCCAGCGATTTTTCCGACATGGGCTTGAGTTCTTCAAGAATCAACTCATCATTTTCGCCGGTCACATCGTCGATCGTATAAAGAGTTGTCAAATCTTCTTCCTTCAGCAGCTGCGCAAGCGTGTAGCTCTTGATCTCGTAGCTGTAAGCAAGAATATCTCTGTTGGTTTCATAACCGATAGCACGCATGAAAGTTGTGATCAAAAACTTCCGTCTGCGGCGGCGGCGGTCGAGGTAAATATAAATATTGTCGTTGGTATCAAACTGAACTTCCATCCACGAACCGCGGTCCGGAATGATCCGGTAGCTGTAAAGCATCTTGCCGTTGGTGTGACGGGTACGCTCAAAACAAATACCGGGCGAACGATGCAACTGACTGATGATCACGCGTTCAGCACCATTGATAACAAAAGTACCGCCATCGGTCATCATCGGCATTTCACCGAGATACAATCGTTCGGGCAACTCTGCGCCCTTACTCTTAACAACAAAATCCACATACAAAGGCGCACTGTAAGTCTTGCCGTCTTTGATGCAGTCGATCACATCGGGCTTGGGTTCGCCAATAGTGTAGCTTACGAACTCAATCGACATGTTTTTATCATAACTTTCAATCGGGAAAATCTCGTTGAAGACTTCCTGAAGCCCCGCATTTACACGTTCAGCGGGAGGTACGTCTTTCTGCAGAAAATCACGGTAGGAGTCGATCTGAAGACCGATCAAATCCGGAATCGGCAGAACTTCCTGAAGCTTACCAAAATTTATACGCTTCGCCATGCTACTCATCCTTGGTGTAAGTAAAATTTTATCTTTTGCTTGCATTCCATTCAACCGCAACAACAATCTTTGCTGCGGAACAACATTCCTGTACGGAAAGTTTCTTGCCAAGTGAGTTAGATCCCGCTCTGTATTACGCAATCACGCGGCATGTAATACAAATGGAATCGGAAAGATTCGGTCAAGAAGATTCGGTTTTATGCAGATTTCATGCCAGAAATCCTGCCGGTCCGATATACCGGCAACTGTCTTTTACGGCACATAAAAACAATCAAACCTGAAAACGCAAAACAACGGTTGAGGGGTTTTACAACCCCTCCACCGTTATTTTTTTCTGATACGACAGTCGGAAAATTACTTGATTTCGACTTTGGCACCAGCAGCTTCGAGCTGGGCCTTGATCTTGTCGGCATCTTCCTTGGTGGCGCCTTCCTTGAGAGCCTTCGGAGCGGCTTCGACCAGGTCTTTGGCTTCCTTCAAGCCCAAACCGGTGATAGCGCGGACTTCCTTGATGACGGCAACTTTGTTGTCGCCAAAGCTGGCGAGGATGACATCGAATTCGGTCTTTTCTTCAGCAGCAGCAGCGGGGGCAGCAGCACCGGCAACAGCGGCAACAGCAACCGGAGCAGCAGCGCTGACACCGAGGCGTTCTTCCAAAGCCTTGACCAGCTTGGAAAGTTCCAGAACAGTCATGTTCTCGACGTAATCGATAAAAGATTCCATGTTGACTTCAGCCATGATAATATTCCTCCATTAATGACTTTGTTGTCTTTTACTTCTCGAGTTTGTCTTTGTATGCATTGAGCACATTGAGAATCGAAGCAGCCTTGTTGTTGAGGATGCTGACCAGATTGCGCGCCGGCGCCTGGAGTACACCCAGCAACTGAGCCTGAAGAATGTCTTTGCTCGGCAGAGCTGCAATGTCGGCAATTTCCGCCGGAGTAAGAGCAGCACTTTCAAACAAACCACCCTTGGCCTGGACCAGTTCGTTATTCTTGCCGAACTCAACGAGCACTTTCGCCACGGCACCGGGATCACCCTGACCGTACACCATTGCCACATCACCGGCAAAAGCAAAATCTTTGAGAGCTTCAATATTGTTGAGCTCAACAGCTTTGCGGATCAGCTTGTTTTTGTAAACATGGCAGTTGGCATTTACATTGACGAGTTGGTCGCGAAGTCCGGAAAAATCCTTAACCTTCAGCCCCTGAAAGGAGATAAAGTAAACATAATCAGAATCATTCAGACCAGCTGCGATCTGATTGACCATGTAAGTTTTTTCACTTCTCATGACTTATTCTCCCGACAGTTCTTTGGTAGCAAGTTTAACGCCGGGGGTCATCGTCGCCGAAACTGTGCAACCGAGCATATAGGCACCCTTGGTGCTGGAAGGACGGGCCTTCACCAATGCATCAATGATAACACGCAAGTTGGCTTCCAAAGCTTCAGCAGTGAACGACAACTTACCGAAAGGCACATGCACGCAACCGCCTTTGTCGGCGCGGAATTCCACACGACCGGCCTTGGCTTCCTTGACCGCATTGGCAACATCTTCTGTAACCGTACCGGTCTTGGGGTTAGGCATCAAACCGCGGGGACCAAGCTGACGACCCAAAGGACGAACCAGCTTCATGGCATTCGGAGTGGCAATAAGAATATCAAATTCCTGCCAATCATTCTTGATCTTTTCGACGAGGTCTTCATAACCGACATAGTCGGCACCGGCGGCAGTTGCCGCTTCAGCCTGCGGGCCGTCGCAAACCACCGCTACGCGAACGCTCTTACCGGTACCGCTGGGCAGCGCAACTGCACCACGGACGTTCTGATCGCTCTTGCGGGGGTCAATGCCCAGACGGAAAGCTGCTTCCACGGTCTGGTCAAACTTGACAGCCGGCATCGCTTTGAGTGCATTCAATGCATCTTTGATCGTGTAACGAGCAGAAGACTCAAAGGAGCTGACCTGAGATTTATACAACTTGCTTCTACGCATCAGCCACCTCGATTCCCATGCTGCGAGCCGTACCGGCGATAACCCGGATAGCGGCCTCTTCATCACGAGCGTTGATGTCATCCTTCTTGATCTTCACGATCTCTTTGATTTGTTCGATCGTGATCTTGCCGGCGGTTTCACGTCCGGGTGCCTTGGCGGCACTTGCAAGACCAGCTGCCTTCTTGATAAGGACAGCAGCCGGGGGCGACTTGCAGATAAACGTGAAGGAGCGATCCTGATAGACTGTAATCACCACGGGGACAACAAGGCCCTTTTCCATCTGCTGTGTAGCAGCATTGAACTGCTTACAGAATTCCATGATGTTACAACCTGCCTGACCCAGCGCAGGCCCGATAGGGGGCGCAGGGTTGGCCGCTCCGGCCGGGATCTGCAAACGAATCAATCCCGTAACCTTCTTTGCCATAGTAACTCCTGTTTTCCACCCGGTGTGGTGCGAATCGGCAGGGATCCTCCCGCACCGGATTTACTGTAATTTTTAACAAAAGTCCCGAAGCTCTGAACTCAAACCGTCACCGGCTTACTGTTCAGCTGCTTCGACCTGCCGAAACTCCAATTCAATCGGGGTCATACGATCAAAGACCATTGCTTCGATCGTCAAACGCAGCCGTTCATCATCAACTGCGGTAACTGTACCCTCCGAACCCTGAAATACGCCTTCGATAACCACTACACGGTCGCCAACCGACCAAATTGCAGCGGGCACTGCAACTGCATCGACTTCCGGCCCCATCGGAGGCGGAAAACTCAACAGTTCGTATTCAGCCAACGGCAGCGGATGTTCGCCGCCCATAAAAGATATCACGCCCTGTATATTTTTGATAAAATACCAGGCATTTTCATCAATCACACCATCTTCACGGTAAAGATCCATCCGGACAAATACATACCCGGGATACATCTTGCGGTCAACCGTCTTCCGGGTGCCGTCCTTGATTTCCAGCACCTTGCCGGTGGGGATGCACACATCATATACCGGTACTGCATCCGTAAGTTCCATCTGCCGCTTGATCGTATCACGAACCTTGTTTTCCTGATTGGAAAGCACTTGCAAAGTATACCATTTACCCTGCAACTCAACTGTTTCTTCCATAACTGTTTGCTCCCAATTTAAAAGGTCGTGATCAGCCGGATAAATCCCTGGCTGACATAATCAATAACCGCTACAAAAACCGCCAGAACCGCAATCATGAACAGCACCAGGAGTGTAGATTCAAATACACTTGCACGATCCGGCCAAGTACATTTGCCCAGTTCTGCGATCGTTCCGCCTACAAATTGGCGGATCTTGCTCATTACACCAGTTTTCATAAATCTTGCTTGAAATCAGTTCCGGCGCATTGCGCCTGTTGTTAGACAAAAAAAATGGCAGGAGCGGCGAGGCTCGAACTCACGACCTGCGGTTTTGGAGACCGCTGCTCTACCAACTGAGCTACACTCCTGCACCAAAAAATCATTTACTTCGTTTCGCGATGAAGAGTATGTTTGCCATCAAATTTGCAAAACTTCATCTTTTCCAAACGAGCCGGAGTATTACGCTTTTCCTTGGTCGTAGTATAGTTACGACGCTTGCACTCCGTGCATTCCATAATTACCAGTTCACGCATTTTTCTATAACCTTGTGTTAGGTTCATTCACAAAACTGCCGTTTCACCCTTTCGGGGAACCGGCATGTTTTATGAAATAACCCGGATCCACTGACGCAGATCCGGGATTTCTGTCGTCAAAAATTATTATTCAACAACATCAGCCACACGGCCGCTGGCAACGGTGTGACCACCTTCGCGGATAGCGAAGCGCAGACCTTTTTCCATAGCGATAGGAGCGATCAACTCAACGCTGATGGAAACGTTATCGCCAGGCATGACCATTTCGGTACCTTCGGGCAGAGTGATCGAACCGGTCACGTCAGTGGTACGGAAATAGAACTGGGGACGATAGTTGTTGAAGAACGGAGTGTGACGGCCGCCTTCTTCCTTGGTCAACACATAGATCTCACCGGTAAACTTGGTGTGAGGAGTGATGGTGCCGGGCTTGGCCAGAACCTGACCGCGCTTGACATCTTCCTTCTTGGTACCACGGAGCAAGCAACCGACATTATCGCCAGCTTCGCCCTGGTCCAGAAGTTTACGGAACATTTCAACACCGGTAACGGTGGTTTTGGTGGTGTCATGGATACCGACGATTTCGACTTCGTCGTTGACTTTGATAACACCGCGTTCGATACGACCGGTAACCACAGTACCACGACCTTCAATGCTGAACACGTCTTCGATCGGCATCAGGAAGTCCTGATCGACGGAACGGGCAGGCTGCGGAATGTAGGAGTCAACAGCTTCCATCAGCTTGAGGATCGGTTCGGCAGCGGGGCTGTCGGGATCGCCTTCGGCTTCAACAGCCTTCAGAGCGGAACCCTGGATGATCGGAATATCATCGCCGGGGAAATCATAGCTGCTCAACAGTTCGCGAACTTCCATTTCAACGAGTTCGAGCAGTTCGGGGTCATCCAACTGGTCGCACTTGTTCAAGAACACAACCAGAGCGGGCACACCAACCTGACGGGCCAGCAGAACGTGTTCACGGGTCTGAGCCATCGGGCCGTCGGTAGCAGCGATAACAAGGATACCACCGTCCATCTGAGCAGCACCGGTAATCATGTTTTTCACATAGTCAGCGTGTCCGGGACAGTCAACATGTGCATAGTGACGGTTGGCAGTTTCGTATTCAACGTGGGAAGTATTGATTGTGATACCACGTTCACGTTCTTCGGGAGCATTGTCGATATCAGCGTAATTCATGATCGCGCCAGTACCGAATTTGCGGTTCAAAACCATGGTGATGGCCGCAGTAAGAGTGGTCTTACCATGGTCAACGTGACCGATGGTACCGATGTTACAATGCGGCTTTGTTCTTTCGAATTTTTCTTTAGCCATTTTTTCCTCCGGTTCTTTTTTGCCGTTAGAGTTTGTTTCTATTTGAATTGACTTTTTAGTCTTACCAATACCTAAAAAAATGGAGCCTACAATCGGACTTGAACCGATGACCTCGTCCTTACCAAGGACGTGCTCTACCGACTGAGCTATGTAGGCCTATACATCGAATCGCTGTGCTTTTTCAACTTGCACAATACATAATATAGACTTTGTTACCCCTTTTGTCAAATCCGGAGCACAAAAAAATTTGAATTTTGGTACTCGAGGGGGGACTTGAACCCCCAAGGATTGCTCCATACGGACCTCAACCGTACGCGTCTGCCAGTTCCGCCACCCGAGCACTGCATTGGGCATTTTCATTACCACATGGCTTGAAAATGTGCATATAATTTAACATGAAATTTGCAAAAAGCAAGTTTATTTTGATTTTTTTTCATATTTTTTTTATTTTTTGTGATTCAAAGTGATTTTTCCAGCCTCTTTTGTCTTTTTTTTTAATTATCGACTTGACAGATCACATTTGTTGAGCTTTATTTATATAGTACACTTTTTGTATATTATCTATAAATAAAATAAAACAAGGAAAGGTCTTTGACTATGTATCTCGGAAGAATCGTCGCTATCGGTCTTACCCAGGAAGGCAATGCAGCAGCTATGTACCGTGTTTCCAGCCGCAGTTTTCCCAACCGCGAAGCTATCAAAACCAGTCAGGGCATTGCTATTGTCCCCAAAGCCGGCTTTGAAGGCGACTTGCGTAAAAACCCCTACATTGCTTACAACTGTTTGCGTACTGCCGGTAAATATGTTTTGACCTCCAACGGCAGCCAGACTGACCCCATTATTGAAAAAATCGCTATGGGTATGCCGTTGCGCGATGCCTTTGCCATGGGTTTGCTGGCTATGGATTACGAAAAAGATCAACTGGATACTCCCCGTATCGTTGCTGCTATCGGCAACGGCGACACTACCGGCTATCTGGGTATTGTCCGGAAAAATGCTCTGCTGGTGCGTGAGTTCCAGCTCCAGCCCGGTCAGCTCTTCTACATTTCCACTTACGAATGCAACTTTCCCTGCGATTGCTTTACTGATGACAAATTCTCGGCAACCAACGCTGCCGAAGCTTGTCAGTATGTGATCAATGGCGGCGTATTTGAAGATTTCACCAACCCGGTAACTGCTGCCTGTGCTGTCTGGAAAAATGGCGAACTTGATATTGCCACCATGGATGCGTGAGGTTGATTTTACATGCGTCCTGACGAAATCCTTGCCGGATTGAATCCGGAACAACGCCGGGCAGCCAGTACCATCGAAGGTCCGGTGCTGGTGCTTGCCGGTGCCGGTACCGGCAAAACCCGGGTGATCACCTATCGCATAGCGTATATGCTGGCGACCGGGATCGACCCGGAAAACATCCTCGGCATGACTTTTACCAACAAAGCTGCTGCCGAAATGAAAGAGCGCCTTGGCGAACTTTGCGGCAAAGAAGCGGCAAGCAAAGTCACGCTTGGTACTTTCCACGCCTTTGCCGGAAGGCTTTTGCGTAAGGAAATCGGCGTATTCGGTTTTCTGCCCAACTTTACCATTGCCGATGATACCGACCAGAAGTCGCTGATAAAACAAGCAGCGGCAGCTTGCGGCATCACCCGGGATGATGCGCCCATACCTCAAGCGGCGGCATATATAAGCCGCTGCAAAAACGCTATGCTTTCGCCGGATGAAGCGGCAGCGGCTCCGGAGCGCCCCGGCGATGAAGTTTTTGCTCAAATTTACATGAAGTACCAGAATCAGCTGCTTTTGCAGAACATGCTGGATTTTGATGATCTTTTGTTTTACACCCACCGACTGCTGCGGGATTACCCGGAAGTGCGGGAGCGTTGCCAGGCAAGGTACAAGTATCTGCTGGTCGATGAGTATCAGGATACCAACCTTGTACAGTTTGAAATGGTCAAGCTGCTGGCAGGTGAGCGGCAGAATCTCTGTGTGGTGGGGGATGATGACCAGAGTATCTATTCGTGGCGGGGGGCTGATGCGGGCAACATCCTGAAATTTACCGATCATTTTCCCAGAGCAAAACAGCAGGAGATCAAGCTGGAGCAGAACTACCGCTCCACCAATAACATATTGAAAGCCGCCAACGCCGCTATTGCAGGTGGTTACGCACGCAAAGAGAAAAACCTCTGGAGCGATTTCGGTGACGGCGAACTCCTGACAGTTGCCCGGTGCGACAGTGCGGAATCCGAAGCTGAATTCATAGCCTCCTATATCCATCAGTTTTTTGATGAACACCGGGAGTACAAATATTCGGATTGTGCCATACTTTATCGCTCCAACTATCTCTCGCGACAGCTGGAACAGGGGTTACGCAGTGCCGATATACCCTATCATCTGGTGGGAGGTCAGGAGTTTTACCAACGCAGTGAAGTAAAAGATGCGGTCAGCTATTTAAGGATCATTGCCAATCCTCGGGAGGATCAGAGTTTGCTCCGGATATTGGGCAACCCTCCCCGTGGACTGGGCAATAAAGCGGTGGAAAAACTTAAAGAAATGCGGCAAAATGGCGCACGGAGTATGCTTGAAGCCTTGGGTACAGAGGAGTTCATTGCCAGTTGCACCGGTAAAGCCAAAGCGGCTGCTCAAGCTCTTTACGACACCACTGTAAAATACCGTAATTTATTCGTAGCTCCCGGTGATCTGGCAGCCAAGACCAGAGCTTATCTCTACGAAGTGGGTTTTCTGGATGGATTGCAGAAGGTATATAAGGATATAGAAGACGCCACCAAACGCCGGGAAAATGTTGACGAATTCATCAACGCTGTTGCCCAGTACGAAAGCAAACAAGCCGAACCGCCGACTTTGCAGGAGTTTCTGGAAAAATTTGCCCTGCTGGAAGAAAATGACCGTACCGATGATAAATCCGAAGATGGCGACGGCGTGGTGCTTTCCACTATCCACGCCTCCAAAGGGCTGGAATTTCCGCTGGTTTTTCTGGTGGCAATGGAGCGCAAGATATTCCCCAACGAGCGGGCATTGGAAGAGGATTCACTGGATGAGGAACTGCGGCTCTTTTATGTGGCACTGACCAGAGCCAAACGGCATTTGGTTATAACTCATGCCCGGGAACGGTTCCGTTACGGTAAAGTGGAGCGATCAACACCGTCGGATTTTCTGCTGCGGCTGCCGGAAGAATTGACCGATTCCGGAGATGATTACGAATTTCTGCAACAGTTGAGTGCTGATTCGATAAATGAAGGTTTTGCAAAAATTTTTGAAATGCTCAAGTAGCATAAATCAA
This sequence comes from Victivallaceae bacterium, assembly GCA_045585955.1. Taxonomy (GTDB): domain Bacteria; phylum Verrucomicrobiota; class Lentisphaeria; order Victivallales; family Victivallaceae; genus SIG78. Next base: position 21,174 of record JAZMZK010000069.1, on the reverse strand, counting down.
TAATACAGGCTATATTATAGAAAATACCACAATTATAAATCAAGGAAAATGTGTTATGAAATTAACAGATGAAGTGGCAAAAGCGTTGCAAAATTGCGTGGAAGGTCTGGGCTCCATCGCCGAACTTTCCCGCAGAACCGGAGTGCGGATCGAACTTTTGAGCCGCTATCTTGACCGTCAGACCAAATCCATTGAGCAGGATACCTGGGGCCAGCTCTATCCGCTTATCAAACCTTATCTGAACAGCCCGAACAGCAACAGCGACATGCCCAAGATCATCGGAAATCCGGCAAGAATGCATCACGATATGGTCAGTTTGACTTGCGACGAAAAGATCCTGCTGGATGCTTTTGCCGCACTCAATGCTGCCGATCAGCAAAAATTCCTTGCCGAAGTGCTGGAACGCGCCGAAGCTGAACTTGCCGCCAAACGCAGCAATATGTGATAAATATATGGTATGAGCAATGTTTCATAAAAAATTCATTTTCTCATTTATACTCTTCGCCATCGGCTGCACAACGCTTTTACCGGCAGCTCCGGCAAAAATAGCCACGGTCGATCTTGCCAAACTCTTCAAGGAGTATTACCGGACCAAAATCATTGAGCAGGACTTCAACGAACAGAGCAAAGTTTACCGCAACTATATAACCCGTCAGGCAGAAATATTGCGGAAAAATGAAGTTGAATACCGGAAAAAACTCGATTCCTCGCTCAATGTGGCACTTGCTCCAGCAGAAAGAGAAAAACGGAAAGCCGAAGTTCAGGCTATGGAACAGGAACTAAAACGCAGCCGGGCGGAACTTGAACAGTATGCAGCCGGAAGAGCGCAAGCTCTGCAAAAATCTGCCGAAGAACAGCGCATCAAAGTTATTGCAGAAATCCAGGCAGAGATCCGCCGCCGGGCAACCATTGAAGGCTATACTGTCGTGCTGGACAGCTCGGCAAAAAGTCTTAACAATGCGCCGCTGATCTTGTACAGTGCCAATTCTTTGGACATAACTGAAAAAGTTCTTACCGAACTCAACCGCGGCGCCAAACAGCCCGCTTCAAGCAAAAAAACACCTTAATAATATATTTCAGGAGTATAAATTATGAAATCTTTGAGTGCCTCTGCCATTGCCGAAATGGTCAACGGAAAAATTCTGGGCGATGCAAATAAAGTCTGTACCGGTGTAGCCAGCGTAAAAGATGCCACCGGCGACAGCGTATCTTTTGTCGGCAGCAAAAAGTATCAGCACCAGCTGGAAAGTACGGTTGCCGGCATTATCCTTATTAATAAAGATTTGGAAAAAGAACCGCTCAACGGCAGAACTTTTATTGTTTGCGATAATGTAGACCTGGCTTTTGCTCAAGTTCTGGAATTCTTTGCCCCTGAACCCATCGTTTATGCTCCCGGCATCCATCCGGCAGCTTCGGTCGATCCCACTGCCAAAATCGGCAAAGATGTGCATATCGGAGCTTGTGCCGTGATCGACCGCAATGCGGAAATCGGCGACAACACTGTTATTCTGCCGGGCGCTTATGTGGGCGTGGAAGCCAAAGTCGGACGCAACTGCTATATTGCCCCCAATGCAGTAGTCATGTTCCGCTGTGTATTGGGCGACAAAGTAGTGCTGCACCCCGGCGTAGTCATCGGCGGCGACGGTTTTGGTTTTATCCCCGGGCCGCAGGGTCTGGTCAAAGTGCCCCAGACCGGTATCGTGGAAATCGGCAACGATGTGGAAATCGGCGCCAATACCACTGTTGACCGTGCCCGTTTCGGCAAAACCAAAATCAAAGATAATGTAAAGATCGACAATCAGGTGATGGTTGCCCACAATGTGGAAATCGGCGAAAGCAGTATTCTGGTTGCCCAGTGCGGTATTGCCGGCTCTTCCCAGATCGGTCGTGGCGTTATTCTGGCAGCCAAAGTCGGCATCAACGGCCACATTACCATTGGCGACGGCGTGCAGGTTGCCGGTACTTCCGGCGTGGTCAAGAGCGTGCCCGCAGGCTCTATTGTTATGGGTACGCCCGCTGAAGGTCAGCGTGAATTCATGACCCGCTTGATGCTGCCGAAAAAAGTGGAAAAACTTCAGGCCAAGATCGAAGCCCTCACTGCTGAAATCGAAAAACTCAAGGCTGAAAAATAATCAAATGCACAAGTTCGTTCTGCTCCTGAAAATTTTTGCTTTGAGCCTGCTTGCCGAAGCAAATCTCTTTGCGGGAGCAGAAAATGCCGCCCCGGCAGGAGTTGACCGGCTTCTGCTGGAGCGTGCCCGCAACGGCGAGGCTCAAGCCCAGCTGGAAGCGGGTTTTGCTTTTTACCGGAACAACAATCCGGTGCGGGCGGCATATTGGTTCGGCGCCGCGGCACGGCAGGGAGTGGCAGAGGCTCAATATAATATGGGGCGCTGTTTTCTTGCCGGGTACGGAGTAGAAAAAAATATCCATGCGGCATTTAAATATTTCAAACTTGCATCCGACCGGGATTTACCGCCTGCGCAGTTTGAAACTGCCAAACTCCTTTTAAGCGGAATTGCCGCCGAACCGGATGCCTCTCCTGCCCGCAGCGCAGTTGAGCCCGACGAAAAAGCGGCAGTTGTGCTGTTGGATAAACTCGCAACCCGGCATTACCCGCCGGCGCTGCTGCTCTATGCGGATCATCTGATAAAGAAAAATTCCGGCGGTAATGTAAAAAAAATCATTACCCTGCTGGAAATGGCTATCTCGGCAGGAAACAGCACCGCACAATTACGCCTGGCCGATTTTCTTTTGAGCCGTGCTGATAATTTCCGTGATGAAAAACGGGCAAGGCTGTTGCTGGAAAATGCTGCGCCAAACTCGCCCGAAGCCATGGCAAAATTGGCTTTTGCAGTGGAAAACGGCTTCGGCGCCCCGCCGGATCCGGAAAAAGCATTTACAATTTATCAGCGTGCGTTGGAAAAAACTTTCATACCCCGGGCGGCATCCAGATTGGCAAATTATTATTACAGTGGCAGTTATGGCGTAAAGCAAAATATACCCAAAGCCATTGAACTCTACACCGGTGCCGCAGCTGCCGGCATACCGGAAGCTCTTACACAATTAGGTATTTGCAGCAAAAACGGTATTGGCATGAAAGTCGATAATGCCAATGCTTTTGAACTATTTTTTCAGGCGGCGAAAGCAGACTATGCACCGGCTCAATATGAGTTGGGCAGATGCTTTGCTGAAGGTATCGGTACGATTGCCGATTTGCAGGGAGCGTTTTACTGGTTCAATCAGGCGGCAATGCGTTACGAACCGCGGGCGCTGCTGGAAGCCGGGAAGCGCCTTTTGCACGGAACGGGAACCACACCGGATGCAGAAAAAGCCGCCGCTTATCTGGAACAAGCCTACGCCAACGGCATGAACGAAGCATTACCACTGCTCAACGAAGCACGAAAACAACAGCAAACCCAACATACAGTAAAGCCGCAAAATTTACCGGTATTCGGCTTGTAAAACCCTTCATCCCAGCAGGAATTTCAAATCTTCGATGGTAAGTTTTTCTGCGGAGAGTGCCGGATTTTCCACTACCTGATCAAAAATCTCCTGCTTGCGCTCCTGCAAAGCGAGGATTTTTTCTTCAATAGAATCCTTGACCAACAGCTTGATGGAGCGAACCGCCCGGGTCTGACCTATGCGATGGGTGCGGTCAGTTGCCTGCAATTCGGTTGCGGGGTTCCACCAGGGGTCGTAAATTATGACCGTATCGGCACTGGTCAGATTCAGCCCGGTGCCGCCGGCTTTCAAACTCAACAGAAATACCGGTATATCCGGCGAATTGTTGAATTTATCGACCACTTCCTGCCGGTTGCGGGTAGCTCCATCCAGATAACAATAACTTATATTGGCTTGCTGCAAATGCGTTTCCACCAACTTGAGCATACTGGTAAACTGACTGAAGATCAATAGTTTATGACCACTGTCGATATGTTCCCAAAGCAATTCCTGCAAAAGTTCAAATTTCGCAGAAGGCGTTTCGTCTGTTTCTTCCAGCAACTGCGGATGGCAGCAGATCTGCCGCAAACGCAAAAGCGTGGTCAAGATCTGCATATTGCCCTTGGGGGATTTGCTTTTATCGTTGCTGTATTCATAAAGAAAGGCCCTGCCTTCGGCAAGTACCTGTTCGTAAAGAGCTTTCTGCGTTTCGTCCATAGTGCAGAACATTGCCAGATCTTCCCGGGGCGGCAGTTCCGGAGCCACATCTTTTTTGACCCGGCGCTTGATGAAGGGCGCAGTCCGGGCCGCCAGATCGTTCCGCAGAAATTCCGATTCGCCGATATTGGCATACTCTTTGCGGAAACTGCTGAAACTGCCCAGTAACCCCGGATGCAGAAAATCAAATATGCTCCAAAGATCTTCCGGAGAATTTTCCAGCGGTGTACCGGTCAGAACCACCTTGTGTGCTGCCTTGACCGCCTTGCAGCTGTGCGCATTGGCAGTACCCGGATTTTTGATATGCTGTGCTTCGTCAAGAATCAGCAGATTGAACTGGATTTTTGCAAGTTTTGCACTCTCGCGGCGCGCCATAGTGTAGGAAGTTATAACCAAATCATAATCGTTGAGAGCCTTGGCAACTTTACTGCGTTCAGCACCGTAAAAAAGTCCCACTTTGCAGCCGGGCAAAAATTTACCGCACTCCCGCTGCCAATTTTCCACCAGACTTGCCGGACAGATCACCAGTGCCGGATCGGTTGAATATTTCCGCATTTCGTTAAAAAGTGCCAACGCCTGCAAAGTTTTGCCCAGCCCCATTTCGTCAGCTAATATAACATTGAAATCGTTTACCAGCATCGAACGCATCCACTGTACGCCATCCTGCTGATAACTGCGCAGTTGAGCGTTGAGCGTAAAACTTCTTCCGGATAATGCTTCCAGCTCCCCGCATAAAAGATTTTTTTCGCCGGGTTCGCATAAACCAACCGGCAAAGCCGCCTGCCAACGGCGCACCAGATGCCTGTAATAGTGTATACTCATACGCGGCAGCTCAAATGTAGAATTTTCTTCGTCAAGATTCTGCACCAGCTTATTAAGCTTACTGATATCATCAAAACCATCGATTGCCGCAACGAGATTGTCATCTGTTTTGATAAATCTATGATGGTTCAGGGCGTGCGCAGCAACTTCGCTCCAGCTTACCCGGCCGCCGTAATTTGTCTGCCATTTGTAGCGGATCATGTAATTGCCTTTTTCGCTCAAATCCGGCAGACATTCACACGCCAGGGCAACCGTCCCCAGCGGATTACCGCCATTGGCAAGCCGGGCAAGAGCGCCTTCCATAGCCAGATTTTTATAACGCTTCAGCCAATCGGGCAGAACATTTGCAAGAAACATGCCGATATTTTCAATTCCCTGCAAGGTAAACGAGCCGTTATCCGCCGAAACCGCAGCTTTGAGCATGGCAAGATTGTTGACCAATTCCTTTTCCATGATCTCCTGCCGCAAAAAAAAGTTTCCGCTGCGGTCGACCGCCAACCTTCCGCCATCCGGCAGAAACGCCATATTATCGTAGACAAAACGCAAAGTCAATACCAGTTCGCTGCCATGCAAATTGCCGCCCAGCACGATTTCCAACGGACGGGCGACTAATGAAGTTCTTTCCAGCTTGAGCAGTCTGAATGGCATATTTTTGATAAAATCAGCACAACCGGCATGTTCATTTGTCCACTTACCCAGCCGGAAAAAGTTACGGAGCAAACCAACTTCACAACTACCTGCGAGCCAGAAATATTCGCCGTTTTTACCCACCCAGCATCCGGATTTGCCGGTAATGACTTTTGCCGAATGAATTTCCAGAGCTGCCCCCCGGTAAACGATCCCCGGTGAATACTCCCGGGAATTTTTTCCGGTTTTCGCCAACACCACCGCTTCGACTGCACAATCATTGTGAATGATCACCCGCCGCCCGTTGTGGAAAAAATTCCGGAAGTTGCCCAACGAATGAAACAGTTCGCTGGTCAATTCAGAGTTCAACAATATATTGGAGTTCTCCGCCTCGCCATTAATCGCCAGAAAGCGGATGATCTGCCGGTCAAGCAGCGAAAAGTCGTTGAATTTAAGCTGAACAGCCAACACCTTGTCAAAAAAGAGCTGCCGCAGATTGTTCAGATTGCCCAGATATTCCCGTTTGCCGCTGCGCAAACGCACCGAAAGTACCGCATTTTCCCACTTGCTCGGCACATGCGGAAAAGCTGATTCAACATTGATGACCACTTCGGCGGTAACTGCTTTATTACATTCATTCGCCAAAGCCTCCAATCCTACATTTTTCAATCCCACATAAGTTGCCTGATCGGTATCGACTTCCCCGCTGTGTTCAGGCACCCGGAAAAGTCCGGCATACATCCACAAAGCTATGGCGTGGCTGCAAAGCGCAGGAGCTTCTGAACTGTGATCGTTAGCTTCGGCGCAGTCACACTGGCTCCTGACCTGTTGACCAAGTTCAAGATGAGTATGATTTTTCGCACCGTTTTTATCGCTGAAAACGGCGTGGAGCACCCCGTGCATATCTTTGAATGCACCACTGATACAGTTATTTTTCAACAGCTGTTTGGCATTCTTGAAAATACTTTCGCTGGAATGGGCGATCAGACGCTCTTCAAATGCGGAACGGGCTTTCAAAACTACTCTCCGAAACTTTCCTGATTACATTTTCCGTGTATAAAATTTTGCTAATTTATACCACAACTCCGCTTATTGCAAATTTGATTTATAACTTTAGACAACATTTAGTGAAAAAATATAAAAAATTTCTCTTTTTATATACAAAGTATTTGGCAAATGCCAATATAGTATTATATTAATATTAGACCGGCTGAAGTTTTTTTTCAGTTTCCGGATTATATAAAACAGACCGCGCCGCTTCGGGCACAGCAAAAAATGCCGGAAGGCTGCGGGCGAAGTGAAAATTTTTGGTATTCTCTGCAAAGGCGGAGTTTTGGTCAGACAGCGGTAGGCTTTTTGCACCGTGAGGGTTTGACGGTTTTTGCAAGCGGCGGCACTGGGAAAAGTGTTGCAGCAAATGCTGTGGGGCGGCGTTTTTTTGAATGAGTCCTTACAGCAATATTATTCATTTTGTCCGGGTTTTCCGGTTCTGCAAGTGTGCTTCCCTGCGGCTTGAGGTGCAAATCTTGAGCGTAAATGCTTGATCTTTTTGTGCCGTTTTCCGGTCTGTTTATGGAATTTTTAATCGATCGGAAGATATAAAATGGATGAATTGGGTTTCAACTTCAACGAAACGCCTGCTGCTGGAAAGAGCAAATTTTCTGACGGCAGTGAGCGTATGCCGCTGGCGGCACGGATGCGTCCGCGCACGCTGGAAGAATACTGCGGTCAGACCCATATTCTCGGCGAAGGCAAGCTCCTGCGCCGTGCCATTACTGCCGATAATTTCAGTTCCATAATCCTTTCAGGTCCTCCCGGAGTGGGCAAGACCAGTCTGGCAGAGCTTATTGCGCTTTCGACCAACGCTGCATTCATCCGGCTTTCGGGTGTTACCAGCACCGTGGCAGATATCCGCCGCGAGATCACAATGGCTAAAGAACGGCGCAGCAACTCCGGCCGACGCACCATCCTTTTTGTGGACGAGATCCACCGTTTCAACCGCGCCCAGCAGGATTCTCTGCTGCCGGATGTGGAGTCCGGTGCCGTCCGGCTGATCGGAGCAACCACCTTCAACCCATCGTTTTATGTGGTCAATGCTTTGATGAGCCGTTCGTTGAGTTTTCAGCTGGAACCGCTGTCGCAGCAGGAAATCAAAAAACTCCTGAACCATGCCCTGACCGATGAACGGGGGTTCGGCAGACTGGCAACAGCAGTAACGCCGGAAGCGCTGGATTTTATTGCCGAAGTATGCGAAGGCGACGGCAGACGCTCGCTGAACGCCTTGGAAATGGCAGTGCTCTCCACGCCCGTAAGCGAAGATGGAGTGATCCATGTTACGCTGGAAACTGTACAGGAATCGGTGCAGAAAAAAGCAGTCAATTACGACGACGATGCCCACTACGACACCGCCAGTGCGTTTATCAAAAGTATGCGGGGCAGCGACCCGGATGCGGCGATCTATTATCTGGCAAAAATGCTGGAAGCCGGTGAAGATATACGCTTCATCGCCCGGAGAATGGTGATCCTTGCCAGTGAAGATATCGGCAATGCTGACCCACGGGCGATAACGCTGGCGACCTCGGTAATGCAGGCAGTCGACTTTGTAGGTCTGCCCGAAGCAAGGATAATCCTTGCTCAAGGCGTGACTTACCTGGCGACTGCCCCCAAAAGCAACGCTTCGTATACAGCCATAAACGAAGCCATAAGCGATGTAAAAAACAACCGTATCCAGCCCATACCCTACGCTTTGCGTGACCCCCATTCGGCAGGGGGCAAAGCCAACAACCACGGTAAAGATTATATTTATGTGCACAACACCGGCGGCTATGCCGTGCAGGATTATATGAGTGTGCCCAAAAAGTATTACCGGGTGGAAGGTGCGGGCTACGAAGCCAAGATCAAGGAGCGTCTGGAATACTTTGATCTGCTTCGTAATCAACAAAAGGCAGAAAACAAATGAGCGAAATCAAAGTCCAAAAAGATGCACTGCGCAAGAAGTTTCTTACCTTGCGTGCAAACATGAACCCGGTGGAACACCTGGTGCTGGATGGTGCGATCGCCGCCAGATTGCTGGCACTGCCGGAGTTTGCCGAAGCCGATGTGGTTGTAGGGTACGCTTCTGACGGCAAAGAAGTCAATGTGAGAAGCGTGCTGGAAAATGCCCACATTCTGGGCAAAAAAATGGCACTTGTCCGTTACGACAAGGCAAAAAAATCTTATGAGCCGGTGGTGATAAGCAGTTTTCAGAACGATCTGGAACCGGCAAAATTCGGTTTGTTGGAACCGAAAGCAGAGCTGCCGAAAGCCGTATTGAGCGAAAAATCGCTCTGGCTTGTTCCGGCAGTGGCATTTGATAAAACCGGCACCCGGCTGGGGCGGGGCGGCGGTTTTTATGACCGGATGCTGGCGGAGTATCCGGGCAGAAAAGTTGGAGTATTCTACCAGTGCCAGTACAGTGAAGAGCTTCTGCCCCATGCAGAGCACGATCAGAGTCTGGCGTTGGCAGTTACGGAAGATAAAGTGTATAAATTTTGATCCGCAACAATTTGAAAGACATGGTGTCTGGCAACAGCAGCGGAATTGAACAACCAAAGAAAGAGATTGAAAAATGATTACACAGATCTTGATCGGCGCCGGAGGCGTCGCAGTCGGTGCAGTGGTGGCATTTGTCATCCAGAGCATAACCAAACAGTCGGCAATGGCGATCGCCGCCAAAGTCAAAGCCGAAGCGGGGCGGGAAGCTGAACACATCCAACGGGAAGCCAAAGTGACCGCCCGGGCAGAGATCTTGAAAATGCGGGACGAAGCCGAAGCCGAACTCAAAGAACGGCGCAAGGAGCAATCCAATCAGGAAAAACGCCTCGCCCAGCGGGAAGAAGCTCTCGACAAGCGGGCTTCCGGCTTGGAAGATCAGCAGAAAAATCTGGATAAACAGCAGCAGGATATTTCCGCGTTGCGGGAACGGCTCTCCAACCGGGAAGCTGAACTTGCCGCCAGCATTTCCAAGCAGATAGATGAATTGGAACGCATTGCCGGTATGGCCAGAGAAGAAGCCAAAGAAATATTGTTGGAAAAACTCAAAAACGAAGTCCGCAACGAATCCGGCTTGCTGGTTCGCAACATTCTGGACGAAGCCAAAGTTCGCTCCGAAAAAGAAGCCAACCGCATTCTGACCTACGCCATCCAGCGTTACGCCTCGGATTGCACCTACGAACGCACCACTGCCACCATTCCCCTGCCCAACGACGAAATGAAAGGCCGTATCATCGGTCGTGAAGGCCGCAACATCCGGGCATTGGAAGCGGCTACCGGCGTAAACATCCTGATCGACGATACCCCGGAAGCGGTGGTCATCAGCTGTTTTGACCCCATCCGCAAAGAGGTTGCCCGCCAGCTTATGGAACGGTTGATCTCCGACGGCAGGATCCACCCCACCCGGGTTGAGGAACTGACCGCCAAGATCACCAGAGAAGTGGAAGACGACGCTTACAGTGCCGGGGAACGGGCTGTTTTGGAAACCGGCTTGACCGGGGTAGCTCCCCAGCTTATCAAACTTCTGGGCAGACTCAAATACCGTTACAGTTTCTCCCAGAATGTGTTGCAGCACTCGCTGGAAACCGCTTACTTTATGGGGGTGATCGCCGCTGAACTGGGTCTGGACGAAAGCAAGGCCCGGAGAATCGGTTTGTTCCACGACATTGGCAAAGCTGTCGACCACGAAGTTGAAGGTTCTCACGCCGCCATCGGTGCGGATATTCTGCGCAAGCACAACGAACCCAAAGATGTGGTGCAAGCCGTCGCCGCCCACCATGCGGAAGTTGAGCCCACCGGGTTGTACGATGTACTGATCAATGCTTGCGATACCTTGTCAGCATCCCGTCCCGGCGCCCGCAGCGAAACTACGGAACTTTATCTCAAGCGTCTGGAACAGCTGGAAGCGATCGCTCACGAATTCTCCGGCGTGGAATCCTGCTTTGCCTTGCAGGCGGGCCGGGAAGTCCGGGTGATCGTCAGTCCGGAAAAGGTATCCGAAGGCGAAGCCCAGATGCTGGCAAGAGATATTTGTCAGAAAATCGAACACGAAATGAACTACCCCGGCCAGATCAAAGTAACGATCATCCGGGAAACCCGTTCGGTGGAATACGCAAAATAAGGTGAAAAAATGGCTTGTAATGATTTTGCCGGCAGAGTAACGCTGACCGTTGACAAAAATGTACTGCGTAACAATTTCCGCAAACTCGCTGCAAAGGTAACTCCATGCAGTATGCTTTCGGTGCTTAAAGCCAACGCTTACGGTACCGGAGCAGATGTTATGGGCAAATTGGTCGCAGAGTGCGGAGCCAACCGCATCGGCGTAGCTGATTTGAGCGAAGCTGTGGCAATGCAGAAAGCAGTGAACAACGCTGTACCGGTGCAGATACTGGGGGTGGTGACTCCCGGAGAACTCCCCGAAGCAGTGGCAAAAGATATTGTGCTGCCGGTCAACGGTTTGGAAATGGCAAAAGCGATTTCCGCCGAAGCAGTCAAACAAGCCAAAAATGTAAAAGTCCACCTTATATTGGATACCGGCATGGGCAGATTCGGCTGGCTGGCGGGCTTCTGCTGCGATGAGATCAAAGCGGCAGCAAGTCTGCCAAATTTAACGATCGAAGGCATTTACTCGCACTTTCCCTGTGCGGGTACTCCCGGCGAAGCGGGTACTGTTGCCCAGATAAATGAGTTTATCCGGCAATACAACGAACTTGCCGCCAACAATATAGACTTTACCTACCGGCATATTGCCGCCAGCGACGGCATACTCTGCCAAGTGCCCAGCACCCAAACGCCCTTCAATCTGGTGCGGGTGGGACTTTGCTGGTACGGTGTTTGCCAAAGCGAAGCTGAAAAAGCTCTGAATCTGGAATCAGCTTTGGAATTGACCACCTGCGTTGGGGCAGTGCGTAAGCTCCCCGCCGGATTTACTGTGGGCTATAACCGGACGGTGAAATTATCGCGTGATACCATGGTGGCAACCATCTGTGCGGGGTATGCCGACGGTTTTCCGCTGGCCCTCTCCAATACGGGAAGAGTGTTGATCAACGGCGCAAGCTGTCCGGTGCTGGGTAGAGTTTCCATGGATTACACTATGATCGATATCAGCAATGCTCCGGGCGAGATCACCTGGGGCACCCCGGTAACGATCATCGGCAAAAACGGCAGCGGAACAATTACTGCCGGAGAAGTTGCCAAACACAAAAATACCCATATACACGATATATTATGCGCGCTGGGCAACCGGGTGCGGCGTGTATATATAGGATAATAACTTTTTTTGGGAGAAAGATTGATTTATGGCAATATTGACTATTGAAGAACTGCGAGCCTTTGCTTCCGGTGCAGTGGATCGGGTGGAGCATTTGGGCGAATTTCTCAAGATCGCAGAGCGGCGGGAAGAAATGGCAAAACTCAACGAAAAGATGGCAGCGCCGGATTTCTGGGATCACAAAGAAGATGCCCAGAACACCGTGGCAGCATTGAGTGCAGCCAAAAATGTGATCGAACCTTACGAAAAAGTCCAGAAAGAGATCGGCGATCTGGATGAACTTATTGAAATGGCCGCCGAAGATGAAGAGATGCTCTCCGAAGTATCCAACATGGTCACTGATCTGCAGAAAGAGCTTGACCAGCTGGAACTGGTGAGCTTTCTCTCCGGCGAACTTGACCACAACAACGCCTATTTCAGCATCCACGCCGGAGCGGGCGGTACGGAGTCCTGCGACTGGGCAAGTATCCTTATGCGTATGTACCGCAGATACTTTGAACGCTGCGGCTGGAAAGATGAAGTATTGGATCTCCAGCCCGGGGAAGAAGCTGGGATAAAGAGCGTTACTTTGAAAGTCACCGGCGAATTTGCTTACGGTTATTTGAAAGCCGAACGGGGAGTCCACCGTCTGGTGCGTATTTCGCCCTTTGACAGCAACGCCCGGCGGCACACATCGTTTTCGTCAGTGGATCTGATCCCGGAACTGGGCGAAGATATCAATGTGGAAGTTGAAGAAAAAGATTTAAGGATCGATACCTACCGCTCCAGCGGTGCCGGTGGTCAGCACGTCAATACCACCGACAGTGCGGTGCGTATCACTCACATACCCACCGGTACTGTGGTGGCGTGCCAGAACGAACGCTCCCAGCACAAAAACCGTGCCACGGCTATGAACATGCTCAAAGCCCGTTTGTACGAGCTGGAATTGGAAAAACGCCGCAGTACCGAAGATGCCATCCGGGGAGCCAAAACTGACAACGGCTGGGGCAACCAGATCCGCAGCTATGTTTTGCAGCCCTACCAGATGGTCAAGGACTTGCGTACCGAGGTGGAAACCAGCAATACCGCCGCAGTGCTGGATGGCGATATTCAGGAATTTATCGAAGCATATCTCAAGCAGGTGCGCTGATGGCTGACGAAAAATCCATGCCCAAAAACTATGTCTGCTCGGTCAACGACCAGCAGCGTATGCAAATAGAAAATTACTGCCGGGAACACGGCTGGCAATTTTCGGATCTCGCTTATGGGCATTGGAAAGCCGCGGGCAACAAGATCAATGTGGCGGCGTATAAAAGCGGCAAACTGACCGTTCAGGGTGCCTCCACAGCTGACTTTGTATTGTACTTTCTGGAGCCGGAAGTGCTGCACACTACCGGCTTCGGCTACGCTGAACCGGCAGCGGTGCTTAAGTGCGAACCCATTACCCCCCACGGTGGGATCGACGAAAGCGGCAAAGGTGATTTTTTCGGGCCGCTGGTGGTTGCCGGGGTCTACACCGATGAAGAGATCGGCGCCAAGCTCGCCGCCGCCGGAGTCTGCGACAGCAAACTTATCAAGTCCGATAAGAAAATCACCGAGATCGCTCAAAAGATCCGCAGCATCGCCCCCGGCAAATTCGCCGTGGTCACGGTGGGCCCCGAAGCCTACAACCGGCTTTACGGCAACTTTGGGAATCTGAACCGGCTGCTGGCATGGGGTCACGCCAAAGTTATTGAAGAACTTCTGGAAAGAGTTCCGGAGTGCCCCCGGATGCTTTCGGATAAATTCGGCAATGAATCGTTGATCCGCAACGCATTGCAGACCCGGGGCAGAATGATCAAACTGGAGCAGGAAACCAAGGCTGAAAGCGATGTGGCAGTAGCCGCCGCAAGTATTCTTGCCCGGGATGGCTTTATCCGCATAATGGCAAAACTTTCGGAAAGCTGCGGCGTGGAACTCCCCCGTGGTGCCGGAAATAATGTGCAAGCTATGGCGAATGAAATCGCCGCCAGAGATCCGGAACTTTTGCAGAAAATCAGCAAGACCCACTTCCGCACCTGGTATCGGGCAATGGGTTTGCCGGAGCCGGAAAAAATTCCGTGGCAGGGGAGATAACATTTTATGCAGCTTTATGTAATATCCGGCAGCGATGATGCGGCAGTCAAATCCCGTGCCAATGCCCTGATAACCGAATGGCTGGGTCCCGAGTTTGACACTTCCGCTGATTTGGAAATAATCCGGGGCGACGACGAAACCGTTGCGGTTGAAGATAGCTTGAATGAATTTTTAGCTTCTGCCAAAACTCCCCCATTTTTCGGCGACGGCAAAACCGTCTGGCTCCGCCATTGGAACGGCTTCAAAGTCATGAGCGACAGCCGCAGCACCAAAGCCGGAGAAGCATTGATGAACCGTTTTGCCGAAGAGGTGGTCAAGCCCGAACCCATTGAAGGCATCCGTTTACTGGTGGACGGCAGCGGACTTGATGGCAGAAAATCCCTTGCCAAACTCCTGAAAAACAGTGAAAATGTGGAACTTGAGCTGCTGAATCTGCCGGATCAGAAAGCCAAAGACTTTGTCCGTCAGCAGGTAGGCTCCATCAGCCAGCAGGCAAAAGCCGCCGGGTATAAAATCACGCCCGATGCCGCCGAATACCTTGCCGCCGCCACCGGCAGCGATTCAGCACTGCGCAGCAACGAGCTGGAAAAACTCTACTGCTACACCGCCGATGAAAAAGTCATAACTTTAGATGATTGCCGGGAAGTCGTGACCTTCGATGCCGCCGCCGTCAGCTGGGAGCTGGGTTCGGCATTGAGTGAACGCAACACCGCCGGAGCGTTGGCACTGCTGACGCCCATATTGCGGACACTGAAAAAAGAGAAAAGTTCCGGCAATCAGGAGTTGAGTTTATTGTGGAGCGCCGCCGGAGCCTTTACCGATATAGTACAGACCAAAAGCTACATGCAGGAGCTGAATGTCCCCAAACACTTCGGGCCCAACTTTTTCAGCCAGCTGGACAGCTCATATAAAGAGCGTTTTCCCAAAAACAAACTTTTGAGCTATCACCCCTACCGGGCGTATAAGCTGTGCGAAAGCGCCGCCCGCTGGAACTCAAAATCGCTGGCAAAGGCGTTGGATCTGATCGTGGAAGCTCAACGGAAAATGGTTTCGGGCAGCGATGCACTGCTTACACTGGAAAAACTGGTGATAGATTTGGGGAATTGCTGAATATGAATGATTTGCCGCTTATTTCCATTGGTGTATCAGCCTACAACCGCAAAGATTATCTGAAACTCTCGCTGGATTCGCTTTTGGCGCAAACCTACCCCAACTGCGAAATCATCGTAGTTGACGACGGCTCAAGCGACGGTACCGGCGAGATGGTCAAAGAGTGCTATCCCCAGGTAAAATATGTTTATCAAGCCAATGCGGGGGATGCGGCGGCCAAAAATCATGCGGCGCAACTGGCACAGGGCGAATATATCGTGTTCAATGATTCCGACGACCTCTTTCTGCCCGATGCAGTGGAAAGATTGTACAATATACTGAAAGATAAAGAAAAAAATGCTTGCAGTTACGGTACTTATATTACCATTGATTCAGCGGGCAATGAACTCCCGACCAAGCGGAAAAGTGCTATCTATCCCTCCGGCAATATCACCGGCAGTCTGATCGGTCACATACTGGTCAACAGCACCGCCACATTGATTCCACGCGAACTTTTTCTGAAAAACGACGGCTTCGGCAACATAAGACAGGTGGCGGCAGATTATGCCTTTTATCTGAAATTATCGCTGCAATGCAATTTTTACGCAGTGCAGGAGCCGGTTTTTCTGCGGCGGCGGCACGACGGCAATATCTCCAATATCAATTACGCCAAACAGCTGACTGTATTGAATGTGCTGGAAAAGTTCCTCGCAGAAAATCCCGGAGTACAGACTCAATATGCGCAGGAAATAAAAAACCGCCTCGCAGTACTCAACAGCAAACTCTGCCGCGAAGCACGCAAAGAAAAACGCTTTACTGAAGCAAAAATGCACGCCCGGAAAGCGTTCAAATTAAAACCCGATCTGAAAAGCTTCTGCCGCCTGCTGGGATTGTAACAAATCCCCGGACAGTTCCGGCACTGTCAGAGTGATAAGTTGTATATTTTTCACAAATGTCGCTTTTTATATATTTTTATACAGATTTATATATTGAAAAAAGTCGGTTTTTGTGTATATTTTCTTCCAGACATGATTTTTTACATCTCAAAAAAGGAGAAATGCTATGAGTAAACTTGCTATTGATGGCGGCAGCAAAGTCTTTGCCGAACCCGTGAAATTTGATGTATGGCCCCCCGTCTACCCCGAAGTTGCGGGCAAACTTGTGGAAGTTTACATGAGCCACAAGTGGAGCTTTTACGGCGCCAACGAGCTGAAGTTCGCCGAAGATTTTGCCAAATATCATGGTGCAAAATACGGTACATTTATGGTCAACGGCACCGTTACGCTGGAAGCCAGCCTCAAGGCTCTGGGCGTAGGCCCCGGCGACGAAGTCATCGTGCCCAGCTGGACTTGGATGGCTACGGGCATGGCTCCGTTGTATGTGGGTGCCACTCCGGTATTTGTCGATGGCGAAGCGGATACATTCTGTATGGATCCGGCGGCGTTTGAAGCGGCAATCACCCCCCGCACCAAGGCGGTGATCCCGGTGCATTTGTTTGGTTCTATGGCGGATATCGAAAAAATCGTTGCCATTGCCAAAAAGCACGACATCAAGGTTGTGGAAGATTGCGCCCACGCTCACGGCGGCATGTGGAACGGCAAAGGTCTGGGTTCGTTTGGCGACATCGGCTCTTTCAGCTTCCAGCAGAGCAAGATCATGACCGGCGGCGAAGGCGGCGAATGTATCACGGACAATGAAGAACTTTTTGACCGCATCGGCAGATTCTCCCACATCGGCTATCAGCTGGGTGCCAGGCGGGGTCAGGCGGCGGTGCTGCCGCCGGTGGATCTGGATTGCCGCAACTACCGTGCCACTGAATTTCAGGCGGTGATCCTTGCCGATCAGCTTGCCCGTTTGGATGCCGACAGCGACCGCCGTGCCGCCAATGCCGATTATCTGCATACTGAACTCAATAAGATCCCCGGCATTGCCACCCAGAAACCCGGCCGCTGTGCCACCCGTCAGCAGTACTATGTATTTGGTATAACCGTTGATCCGGCTATGCTCAAAGATGGTAAGACCCGTGACGATGTGCTGGCGGCGGTCAATGCCGAAGGAGCTATCGAAGTCTTTGCCGGTTGGGGTCAGCCCACCTTCAAACAGCGCCTGTTCCAGGTGTCGCCCGACCGCTACCGGGTGGAAAGCAGCAAGGTTGTGGAAGACATCATCTACAACAAGATCATGCTTGCCGACATCCGCTGGGTGGATGGCGAACGCAGCATGTGCGAAAAACTTGTGGAATGTTTCCGTAAAGTTATGCAGGAGTATGGCAAATGAGTCAGGTAACAGTCGGCGCTGCCGAAAATATTCTGGAAGTACCCCTTTTTGCCGAGCTGGGCGGTTATGGACCTTTCCTGGGCCGCCGCAATATCGGCGTACGCGATGATCTTTACTGCCGCGTGCTGACCGTCAACAACGGCAGCCGCCGCAATGTCATTGTGGTCAGCGACATCATCAGTTCCGGTCAGCTTCCATGCCGTAAAATGCGTATGGAGCTTGCCGAAGAATTCGCACTCTACCCGGAATCCATTATGTTTATGGGTACGCACACCCACTCCGGCGCGTGCATATCCAGCTGCGACGTAGGCTACGGCGATGTGAGTGCAGAATTTTATGCCAACTGGCAGCGCACCGTCAAAAAGAGTGTGCGCGATGCGATCAATTCCGAAGAAGAAGTGCGTGCCTTTACCGGCAAAGCTGCCATCCGCAAACAGCTGGGTAAACGCCGCACGCTGGGCAAAGATCAGCATACCGATCCGGAAATCCGCTTTATCAAGTTTGTCCGTCCCGACGGTTCAGTGAAAGCTCTGGTGCATAACCACGCTATGCATGGTGTGGTTTTCGGCAGACAGCGTTACGCCTCGGCAGACTGGATGGGCGAAGCCAACCGGCTTATCAAAGAACGCTTTATGGCGGAAATTCCGATTTTTATGTACGGCACTGCCGGTGATGTAAATGTTATCTGGACTCACCCCAAGCCCGAAGAACGCCATCTGAATCTGGAATGGATCGGCGAAAGCTATGTCAACGATTTGCAGAGCGATCTGGATAAATGCGAAGAAATTGATCTCAGCGACATCCGCGCCGATTTGAAGGCATTTGAGTTCCCCACCGAACCGGTGGATGCCGGTGAATACCGCAAGATTGCCGACGAACTGCTCGCCCGCAAAGACCGCAATCCGGAATTTGCCCACCTTACGCAGTTCATCCACGACCGTATGATCGAAATGGCGGTTTTGAAAGAGCGCGGACACGACTTCCGGGTCATCCGCGACTTGCAGGTACTCAAAATGGGTGGTTTGAGCTTCTTTGCCATCCCCGGCGAACCCTTCCTTGCCGTGGGCGAAGAGTTGCGCGAAAAATCAGTCAATGCCTTTCCGGTGGCAGTTTCCGTTGCCAACGGCGATGCGGGTTACTACCCGACGCAGGAAATGTTTGAAATGTATCCGACAATTTTTGACTGCGATGACTTCGGAGCTTTCGGTTTCTACGAAGTGTGGTTCGGCCCCGGACTGCACCGTCCGAAATTTCAGAAGACCATTGTCAAGTTCATCACCGGTAAACTTCTGGAAATGGAAAAATCGTTATGAGCAAAACATCTATGAAAATCGGGGTCATCGGCTGCGGCATGATCTCCGACTGGTATTTCAAAGCCGCCCAGCGCTTCAAGCAAATGGATATCATCTGCTGCGGCGATTTGAATGAAAAGGCGGCAGCCAAACAGGGTGCAGAATACAATATCCCCGTAAAGAATGTGGAAGATATTTACACTGACAGCGAGGTGGAATTGATCCTGAACCTCACTCCCCAGCAGGCGCATTACGCCGTAAGCAAGCGTGCCTTGGAATGCGGCAAACATGTTTACAGCGAAAAGCCCCTTTGCGGCACCATGGAAGAAGCCAAAGAACTTATGGCGTTGGCAAAGAGCAAAAATCTGCAGATCGCTGCCGCTCCGGATACCTTCCTGGGCGGCGGGCCCCAAACTGTCCGCAAACTTGTTGACGACAATTGGATCGGTAAAGTCTTTGCCGGAACCGCCATGTTCACCAGCCGCGGCCCGGAAAAATGGCCCCACGCAGCGGCGTTTTATAAAAAAGGTGCCGGGCCCATGCTGGATTATGCACCTTACTTTATCACCCAGTTAGTGAATGTGCTGGGGCCTGCCGTAGCAGTCACCGCTTCGGTAACTAAAGGTTCGGAAAGCCGGGTGGGCGGCCCGGAAACGGTTCCTCACATCTTTCCGGTGGAAGTGCCCACCTTCCAGAGCGGCATTATTGAATTTGCCGGCGGTGCCCAGATCACGGTCATAGCCAGCTACGATGTGTGGCGGGGCACTCACCCCTACATTGAGCTGTACGGCACCAAAGGTTCGATCAATATGCACAACCCCAACTTTTTCGGCGGCTTTGTGAAAGTGTTCCGGCCGGGTTACGAAAATTGGCAGGAAGTGCCCAGCGCCTTTGATTACAACACCGATGCCCGGAGTATCGGGGTGGCGGATATGATCGAAGGCATCCTGACCGGGCGCAAAACCCGGGTCAGCGGAGAACTTTCCATGCATGTATTGGAAATCATGCTTTCGTTTGAAAAATCCAGCAAAGAGGGCAGAAAGATCATGCTGGAAACCACCTGCGAACAACCCGCCCCCATGCAGCCCG
Organism: Victivallaceae bacterium; assembly: GCA_045585955.1. Classification (GTDB taxonomy): domain Bacteria; phylum Verrucomicrobiota; class Lentisphaeria; order Victivallales; family Victivallaceae; genus SIG78. Next base: position 1,422 of record JAZMZK010000069.1, on the reverse strand, counting down.
TAAGCGAAGACGGTCTGTTTGTGTAAAATAAAAGAACAATAATAAAAAGATACTTTGAAAGACCGGGATATCTTTCAAAGTATCTTTATTGTTACACCATAACTTCAGCAGCTGCCTCCTGCTTACCGGGCGGCAGCAAACGGACTCCGCCATGCATGTTTCCTCCGGCGTAAAGCCAGCCAACAGCTTGACGACGATCTTTTACAGTAGATCTCTGTACCGCTTTCTGCCAATCCGTACTGCCCGCAGTGTATAAAAACGGAAGTATCTGGCAGCTGTAATTTTACACCTATTCACGATTTTGAAAAAAAAATACAAAATAATTGCAGCCGGGGCTTGATTTTTTCTCAAAAGTATATTATACTCATCTTGTAACAAAGAATCGTGGAGAAATCAAGCTTATGAAAAATTATCATCCTGAAGTCAAAAATTTCACTCTTATCGAACTGCTGGTAAAAAGATCACATCTCTGCTGTAATCGTGTTTATGGCAAAGAAGATGGGTATTCACCTGTCTATAGACAGGTGAAGCTGTACAGCTTCACCTTAATCGAACTTCTCGTAGTTATCGCGATAATTGCCATTCTGGCGGCGATGCTGCTGCCCGCTCTTTCGGCTGCACGGGAGAGTGCCCGTTCCACCGGATGCCTTGCCAACCTCAAACAGCTGACTTTTGCCTATAAACTTTACGCCGGGGAGTACGACGGCTGGATCCGGCCAGCCCGGGATTACAACGGTACATATTTTATCAGCCCCATCCGCAATGTCCTTTACCCGGATAATAAAAGTGTAAAATTGGCTTCCAGAGCAGGTGAAAAACATTTTGTCATGTTCAAATGTCCTTCAGAACCCCATCCGTGGGGGGCTTACAAAGATGGATTTTTTGCTTACGGCAATTACGGAGCCAACTCTTATCTGGGCGGTTTTTCCTTTGCCAGCGGCGGAGCGGCAGGGTTCCCCAAGATGCAGCACGAAAGTGCTTTGACCGATGCAAGTAAAGCCATAACCTTGATGGATTTGCGGTATTTCAGCACGCCCAACATCAAAGAGGCAAGCTATATGGGATTCCGCCACGGTACCGGAGTCGAATCCAAAGCCGGAACTTCGGCAATGAGCTACACCGGTCAGGGGCAGATAAACATTTCTTACTACGACGGTCACGCCGAAACCCACCAGAAGAGCGACTTCTACCCCAATGGCAAAGCCAAAAACGCCAATGTCATATTCTGTGCCGGTATGGCGACCGGCCGTTACAGCCAGACCTGGCCGAAATAAGGGGGGGTGTTGCAAAACTGTTTTGTGGGGAAGAAACCTTTTTGAAAAAAGGTTCTCTTCCCCACACCCCATTTTCCAAAAACTTTCACCGGAATTGCTTTTATTACAAGTAATAAAAGCAATTCCAATTTATTTTATATAAAAGAGA
>JAZMZK010000068.1:0-21892 GCA_045585955.1 Victivallaceae bacterium | reverse complement strand
AATAACGGTAGGTAACGGTAGGTAACGGAAAATAACGGGGAAGTTTCATAAACAGACCTGTCCGACCTGTCCGCCTGTCCGCCTGTCCGCCTGTCCGACCTGTCCGACCTGTCCGACGGGTTTTACTGCGATGGAGCTTATTTTCTGCTGGCAAAAACTTCTACACTTACACTGTTATCGGCGGCACTGCCGGAGTAGATATACACGGTTGTACCGGGATACATCCTGGTTATTTTTTCTGCCAGACTTTTTCCCCGGATGAATACAGCTGTACTCATCCAATCCGCATCAAGCGCCAACGGTGTTATTACTGTTACTGCCAAGTGTTTTCCGGCGGGGTATCCGGTTGCCGGATCCATTATGTGGGCGTAACGCCGGTTGTTGTAAACTACAAACCGCTCGTAGCCGCCGCTGGTGGAGCAAGAGCCATTCTGCACCAGGATTTTCCGCTCGATCTTATCAGCCTGCAAAGGATCTCTTATACCGATAACGCTGTACCTGCCCGGCGGATTGATTATCCGCAAATTGCCGCCTGAATCAATAATGGCATTAGTGTTTTTATCCAGCAAGTTTGCCATATTATCCACCGTCCAGCCTTTGGCGATGCCCCCCAGATCAAGAGCCATACCGGGAACGGTAAAGTAAACAGTCTGTGCTTTATCGTTAAAAACAACTTTTTCCAAACCGACTTTTTGCAGAACATTTTTTATCTCTTTATCGCCGGGCATTGATCCGGTATGTTTGCGGTAAAAGCCCCACAAATCCATCAAAGGTTTGGCGGATATATCGAAAGCCCCTTCGCTGATACGCCACGCCTTGCGGCACTCCTGCAAAAGTTTATATAGTTCGGGCGAACACTTGAAAGGAGCATTATTGGCATTGCGGTTCAAACGGCTCAACTCTGACTGCACATCGTATAAATTGGCTATCGACATACACTTCCGACACTCCTGCCGGTAAGCGTTAAAGAGTTTTTCCGCCTCGCCTTGCCCCACATTAACAGTCAATCTTGCCACGGTGCCCATGGTGCGAAAGCAGTCGATACTTTTAACTTCTGTACCGCCGGGCAAACTTGTTGCGGCAAGCACTATTACCAATAAAACAATAAACCTTGACTTCACAAATACCACCTTTGTTTGATTTTGTTTGAATATAACATCAAACCGCAAAAATACAAGTTAGAAAAGACTAATTTGAAAAAAAATTTGCATTTATATATATACAGTGTTATAGTATCAAAAATCTATAAAAGCAACTATTTTTGCGAAAGGTTTTACTATGGATGAACTGCTGGGTATTCTGCTTTTTGCCGGATTTATTTTTCTGATCATATTCCCCATAATCTGCATGAACAAACTGCGGTCGATAAATAATAAACTCTCCGATATAGAACACCGCATAAACCTGCTGTATATAAAATCAACACCACCACCGGAGCAAACTTTTGCTGAAAGTGCTGCAACTACGGAGCCAAAGTCCTCCCCTGCCCCGGCGGTTGAAAGCAAACCGGCCGCCCCCATTGTTCCGGATGAACCAAAGATGGAAAAAGTTTTGCCGCAACCGCCGGTCAAACCCCAAACTTATACAGCTCCGGCAAAAACTTATTCAGCAGCGTGGGAAGAAAAAAGCGATAAAGTCAATCAGAAACTTTCGGAATTTGAAGAGCGTTCTGCCGCCGTTTTCCGCAAGATCTGGAGCTGGATCTGCGTGGGCGAAGAGTTCCGCAGTAAAGATGTAGCTAAAGAATACGCCATTGCCACCACGTGGCTGATCCGGCTGGGGGTGATAATACTGCTTTGCGGTATAGGATTTTTCCTCAAATACTCCATTGACCGCAACTGGACTCCGCCGGTGGTGCGGGTGATTATGATGCTCCTTGCCGGGCTTGCCATGGCAACTGTGGGTTCTTGGAAAAGTCAGGGCAAATACCGTCCCCTTGCCATTGCACTGGCAGGTGCGGGCTTTGTTACGCTCTATTTAAGCATTATGGCGGCGTATAAACTTTACGGACTTATTCCACCGCTGGTTGCTTTCGGTTTTATGATCGCTGTAACTGTGGGAGCCATGGCAAGTGCCTTGGGCACCAATGCGTTGCTGACGGCTCTGCTGGGTTGTACGGGCGGATACCTTACTCCGGTATTTATCAGCACGGGGTCCAACAATATAACGGCACTCTTTATATATATGACTATTCTGGGAGCCGGAACATTGCTGGTTGCCCGTTACCGCAACTGGGTATTGCTCAATGGAGCAAGTTTTATCTTTTACGCCATTATTGGCGGTATGGCAGCGGGTAAATATATCACTCCCGAAAACGCCTTGCCGGTGATCGGACTGCTGGCATTGAACTTTGCTGTTTTCGGCATACAAAACTATACAGCTTCCACCAAACGGGATATGACCTTTGCGGAAGTCTTGCTCTTTTGCACCAATATAATATTTTATCTGGCGGCAGCACTGCCCATAGCCAACAAGCTTTTCCAAGCGTGGCAAATGCCTGCATTATTGACAATATTTATGGCACTGTTGGCAAGCGGCAAGATTTTTTATATGGTCAGAAAAAACCAATACAGTTCGGCAAAAATTCTGGCAATTTTTTTGCAAATCGAGCTTTGTTTTGCTCTGGCACTGACCGTGCCGCTTCTGCTGGGCAGTCAATGGGTGATCGCCGCATGGAGTATTCTGGCATTTCTGCTGGTGGATGCCGCGTGCAAGATCCGCAGCAAAACGCTGTTGGTCTTTGCGGTGATAGTTTACATAGCTTCGGCATGGTTTGAAACCTATTCGCCGCAAGCTTTCAACGATGATTATAAATCATTTATTCCACAATTATTGAATATGCTGCTGACTGCGGGTGTATACATTGCCAGTATGACAGCGTCGGCAATCAAACTCATTAAAAACAGCGATAAATTCGCTCTTGCCGAAACCCAGACAACCAATGTGGTAAGCGGTTTGGGGCAAATCTTTATTGCCATATCAGGATTGCTCTTTTTCTATTGCACAAGCTACGAACTGCATACAGCTATGCACTACTATTTTATAACTTTCAAATCCGGTATTCTGGTAGCTTACTGGAGCATACTGGTTGCAGTAAGTGCATATCTCGTACATAAATACAAACTTTTGCAGCTGCAATTTATTCCGCTGGTACTGCTGGGGTTGGCAGGGGTTTGGATGGTGATAAGTCACCGGGAATTCGGCGGAGCTTTCTGGAAAGGTTTTGCCTACACCCTTGCTACTGCCGGTATTTACATAGCTGCAACAGCATTGGCGGCAAGAGAGTTTGCCAAGATTGCAACAGCAGAAACTCTTGCAGAAAAAGTCAGGAAAAATGCCCAAGTTATTTCCATAGTGTTATACACCATTTCGGGCATATTGTTCTTTATTTACAGCAGCAAAGAGTTGTTTGACGGTTTGACTCTCTATGTGGTAAGTTTCCGCAACGGCGGGCTTTCGGTCTATTGGAGTGCGCTGGCGTTTGCCTTGCTGGTGTGGGGTTTGCGTAAGCAGCGTAAAGTTTTGCGGTTGTGCGGGATCGGATTATTTTTGACTGTGGCACTGAAAATCTTTTTCATCGACCTTGCACAGCTTGAACAGATTTGGCGGATCGTGGCGTTTGCCGCTATCGGGGTAGTGATGCTCGTGGGGGCGGTGGTCTATATCCGCTGCAAAGATATGTTTATTGAAGAAAAGGAGCAAAAGTAATGTTTGCCAAATACCTTTTACTGTTTATCTTTACAGCAAGTGCAGTTCTTCCGGCTGCGGAAGTTGCTGCCGAACGCTACACCAAAGTCCGGAATGGCTCGCTGCCGAGAATATTTACCACCACCAAAAGTCAATGTTTCAGCCAGCTGTTGCCCCTGAACGGCAATCTGCCGGTGATCGTGCTGGATGAGGATATCTATAAACAGCTCAACAGCACTTATACCAATATAGCTGTTGCCGATGAACAAAATCAGCTCTTGCCCTTTGTGATACAAAAACTTTACAAGTACAACACCGTTACCAATTACGCCCCCTTATCCGGCAAGATAACCAATTTTGCCATCGACCGGCAAAAGAACGAAGCTGTTATTGAGTATGAGTTGAGCGGGAATGCAGCCGCAGCCATCGGCAAATTGTCACTGGAGCCTTACGGCAGAAAAAAGTTCAATAAAACTATTACGCTGGAGTTTGACGACCAAAGCAAGGTGGAAAATCTCAAATTCTTCAACCACCAGAGCGTAGTGGATTTTGCCCGGCACACCTTTGAGTTTGCCCCGAAAAAGACGAAAAATATCCGCCTAAAGATCGCTCCTTTTGCTGAAAAACACTCCCAAGCCAGCCAACTTGTCCGCAGCGGCGATAAGGAGAATTTTACCGAAAAAAGAATTCTGACTGAAGAGCTGAATTTGCATAAAATCACCTTTTATCAAGCCCGAACCAAACTCTATCCGGCGTGGGAAATGGAAAAATCAAAACGCTTTCCGGTGCGGGAAATCCCCGGCAAAGCCAATCAAAGCGTGTGGGAGTTTACGCTTGACCAATACCCTGTAAAAGATTTGCAAATTATCAGCAGTACGCCAAACTATCACCGGAAGTATGAGCTTGAATTCAAGATCAATATAAAAAAGACCAACCAGGAAGCCACGCTCTGCCGTTTCAGCGGAGTGCTGAAACCCGGTAACAAGTTGGAATTTAATGATATAAGAGCTGTCAGAGCCATCCTGACCATCGAAAATCAATCTGATACTCCATTGACAGATGTTGACTTCAAGTGGATGACGCCGCAAGAAGGCATTATCCTTGACCCGGCAAGCGATGTAAAAGAGTTCAAACTCTATTACGGCGGCGAAGTAGGCAAAGTGCCGGAATTTGACTTTAAGCACTATGTTGATAAATACAACGGCAAAGAGTACACCTTCCTTGAGCTGGGTTCGGAAGAAGTCAATAAAGCCTTCAAAGAAGCCGATTACGCCGCAACCGATTTTCTGAAAAAGCTCCTGCCCTACATAATAGGCGTGGCGGCACTTTTCATAGCCTGGATAAGTTTCAAGATGCTGAAAAAAGTCCAAACTGAAAATAACAACGATTTGTAAAATACTTTTCCCCAAAAACCATAAATTATAAGCTCCGCCGCCGGTTGCCTGTGTTTGCCTGTGCATGTGGATTTTACGATTTTCCACTCCCGGGAAATATCCTGTTTTATCTCCTGCTCAAAAAAAAATCAAATTTTTTTTTATAACACACAATAAAACTGACCAGTCAGTCATTTATATAATTGGAAAGAGAAAAATTCCAGTAACCCGATAACCCCTTAAAAGAAAGGACTGACACTATGAAAAAGAAAATTATGATTCTGTTGGGAGCCGCCGCAATGTTGTTTGCCGTACCGGAAACAATGGCTGGTCATCATGGTCATCGCCCCGATAAAGGTAATGATGGTTTGAAATTGGCAGCCGGGATCGTGCATCTGGTAAAAGAAGCCATTACCCCGGCACCACGGGTAATTTACGCTCCGCCGGTGCAAGTAGTAGCTCCGCCTCCGGCAAGAGTAATTGCTCCGCCACCGGTAAGGGTAGTTGCCCCGCCGCCCAAACCTGCGTATCACCGCCCTGCCCCGGTTGTCCGGCGGCAGCAGGAGCCCAAACGCAATCATCCCCCCAGGCATGGCGATCATCGCCGCTGAACAAAACCGGGACTGCCGCATGGTTAATTGGCGACAGTCCCGGTAAATATTTTAAATAGTTTCAGCTGGCAACTTTATTTATTCAGCGATTGCAGGAATTTTTTCATGGCTTCCGCCCGCTCGCCGTGCCGCTCTATGTGGGTGTAAGAGAGCATTTCCCAGGAGATGAGTTTTTCGGCAACCTTCTGGGCGTGGCTGATCTGGTGAGCCACCCGGCGGGGATCGGCAGGTATGGAAGTGTCTATCTGCGAACAATCGTGAGCTTCAAAGAGTTCCACATTGCTCCAGAAGCGGATGTTTTTATTGTCGCAGATTTTCCGCCATACTTTAAACATCACTTCCTGATGCTCCAGCGTAGTACCGCAGCAACCGATGGAGTCCTGCGGAGCCATCACATCCAGTTTTACGCCATCGAGGATGGTGTTCCAGGAGTCGATCATTTCGTCCAGCTTGCCTTCAAAATATTTGGTGGCAGGGGACATGACGATCTCGCAAGCGGGGTGCAGGCTTTTCAAGCGGTCGCAGAAATCTTTGTAGATGCTGTTAAGCGTCTTTTCTGTATAAAGATCCCGCTCGCCCCGGTAGGCGGTTTCCGGAGCAAAGTAGATGCCTTTGAATTGAGAGCCGTAAAGCTCAAAAAGTTCATCCTGCACGGCAAAATGGTTCAGTTTCTCCTGTTCCACATATGCCGGGTCTTTGCCCATGCACCAGCCGGAAACGGAGCCGTAGCCGCCGAGATAAACATCTATATTGGTGCGTTTGGCAGCTTCCAACACATTGCCGATCTGGTCAAACAACCGGTAGTTCTTGAACCGCTTGCTGGGGTAGTAGACCGTTTCCAGCTCGTTCCAGACTGCCGCCTGATAGATCACGGTATCCAAGCCGAATGTTTTGAATAGTTCAAACTTTTCTGCCCAGTCATCGGCGGTGGCGTGGAGCATGGGCACACCACGGTAGTTGGGGGGCTGGGCACAGATAAATGTACCGCTTATGGGCATGGTGGGTTCAGCCGCCGGATGCGTGTCGATAAAACGCTGATTGCAGGCGTTGGCTCTGGCGTAGTGGGCGTTGGCTTCGTCGATAATATCGTCAGAGGCTTTGAAGATCACAAAATCTTCTACCTCAATGATTTTCCAATTTTTCTTTGCCATAAAATAAATCCTTACTTAATAATCAGTATACCAAAATCGTTGCGTTTGATATCGACTTTTACTTTGCCGTTGACCAGCGGTAGAGCTTTGCCGGTTTCGGCATTGATCACACTCTTGGCAGTTTTAGGCAATACTATATCGAACGCTTGGTTTTTCCGGGCAAGGTTGCTGACGATGGCGAGTTTTTCACCATTTTTGTCGTAATAGCTTATGACCACATTTTGGGCAGAAGCAGTCAGAACTTTATTTTCCCAGTAGGGGATGAACTTTACCGCCTTATTGCCGATGTCCCACTGGCGGCGGATCTCATCGACTTTGTAAACTTCCTGTTTGTTGCACCACAGGGGCCAGAAGATCACATCGGCGTGCATGATGCGGCTCATCAGATCCCGGGTGGGGGTGGGGTGTTCCATGATGTCACGCTTGTTTTTCAAACAGGGCAGCCAGGCGATAACTGCACCCCACTGGCGGTGATAGAACTCGCCGCGAACCCGCTCCATGGGCAGGCTGTAACTGTAATAGTAGTATTTTTCCACTTCATTGCCGGCGGGGGGATTGAGGTCTTTATCATCGGGGAAATATCCGCTGTAAAGGTGTTCGCCGGTTAAAAATACTGTAAAGGGCGAAAGGATCTCCATCATGCTGGTTGCCGAACAATGGGCAATGCTCCAAGGCGGCAGATTGCCGTTGCGTTGGGCAATAACATAGTGTATGCGTTTGTAAAGATTGCGGTCGGCAAGCCACGAATAGGTGGGGCGGCGTTCGCCATCAAAGTCGGTGTAGCCGCCGCCGGAAACGGCATTTTTGTTGGGGTCAAGGATCATTTCATCAATATAGGCTCCGTCAATGGTGCCGAATACTTCGTTCCACTGGTCGATGCACCACACCATATAATCTGCCCATTCGCTGGTTCCGGCACAACGCATCCAGTCGAAGCGTCCGGCACGGGAACGCTGGGGATCGGGGCTCCATGCTTCGTAAACAGCTTCCGCATCGGGATTGACTTTGTTTTTTTGCGAAATGGGCAAGTGGCGGCGATCCCAGTAAGGCACGATCTTTCTGCCGCTGGCACGGTCGATTTTTACTTTGGCTTGAGTGCGGCCCTTGTTCAAGCCCCGGTGGGGTTCCGGATCAAGGCTGATCTGCGCCCATTCGTCGGGCCAGTAAACAAGGATACCGCCCCGGGTTTTGCCGGTAAAGGCATCGTATTGGGCACTCATGGTCATAGCCCGCCAGCCCTCCGGCAGAGCCTTTACAGGAGTGGCAATAAAGCCGAAATCCAGAGTGAATTCTTTGGGCGCATTGGCAGGCAGGGGCTGGACGATCATTTTGACCAGCAAGTCGGCACTGCCGTCAGCATTGCGGACGATTTCCAGCAGATCCTGCCGTTTGCGGGGGTAGCAGTATTGTTCGCTGCCCACAAAAAACTGCAAGCCGCTGCGGGTGCTGCCCAGCCAGGTGTGGGTGCCGAAACGCTTGGTCCAAACTGTGCCGGGCTTGGTGGGCAAAGTGATAGTGTTGCTGCCTTTGGGGCTGGAAGGGCCGTAATCGCCGCCGATGCGGTCGGTAGCGCCCACAAAGTGCAATATTTCGGAGGCTTCTCGGGTCATTGGCATACGCAAGGTAAGCTCTTTGACTTGTTCTCCGGGCTTGAGGGTCAAGCGGCAATGCACCATGCCGTCGTATTCAAAAGTACCTTTAAGTTCGGCATTGGCAGCGGACTTGGTGAATTCAACTCTGCCTTTCTGCTGTTTGACAATTTGATATTTCTTAAGTTCAAGCTCTTTGCCGTTGATTGTCAGATTTACGCTTTTACGCAAAAGTTTTTCGTTGTTGGCAGTTACCTGATCCAACACGCCGCTGCCGGAAAAGTCGTAATTGCGTGCCCAAACCGACAAAGTTTTGCCCTTGATTGCGACCGGCTGAAAGGGTTGGGGCACATAGTCGCCATCAAGGGCTTCCATACCCAGTTTGACCTTGTTTTTGAACCAGGGACTGGGCTGCATAATGGTTTCTTTAATTACCTGAAGACCTTTTTTTTTTAATTCCGGAATCAATTCTCCGGCAATAACAATGACCTCTTTATCAGTCAAAGCCCGATCGTAGATACGCACATGACCGATGGCGGTTTGACCGTTGGCACCGAATCTGCCGGTGGAACCCACGCAGAAATATTTGACCGGAGTTTCCGGGAACTCAATAAAGCCTTTGGCAGCCATAAGTCCATCCAGATAAAGTACGGAATTACCCGCTCCATCCCAAGTGTAGACCAGGTGGTGGATGCTGTTGCTCTTCCAATCTTTGGGCATCCGGCGGAGGAAGAGGGATTTTTTAGTTTTGTTGTTGCGGACATATACGCCGATACCGTCGTTGCTGTGTTTGTAGACAAACATGGTCAAATCAGCGGAAATAGGCTGCATAAAGAGGTGTACGCCTTTGGCTTTGTACTCCCAGTCGATGTTTTTTACCGTAAGCTCAATGGAGCCGCCCCGCAAAGGGTAGTTGCCCATGGCATCGTAACGGACACCGGCACGGTCTTTGCCCACTTGCAAACCGTAGTTGGTGGTGGAAAGCACGTCAAAATCGAACCGCATGGCACGATTGCCGGGCAGCAGTCTGCCTTCGAGATTGCCTTTGGCGAATTGAGCTTTGACCGTTTCCTGACTTTTGGTGTAGTCTGCGGCAAAAAGTCTGGCAGCGGCGATCTCTTCGGCTTTGGGAGCGGCAAAGAGTACGCTGGCAGTTAATACGGCAAACAACACGGTGCAGAATTTGATTTCTCGCATTTGTTTACTCCTTTTTTATTATTTGCGTTCGTTATTACGATAAATCTTTAATTCATTGATGACCGGAATATGGTCGGAAGCGATTTTTTCATCGACTCCGGTCCGCTTAACGACTTCCACACGCATATCAGCTGTTTCACGGAAGAGGTGGTCGATCATTGAAGCCGGCTTTTTAGAGGGAAAGCTCGGGAGCGGTTTTTCAAGCGTCCAGCCCAGTTCGGCAAGTTTTTTCACCGGGTCGCTATCCGGGTAGCAGTTGAAATCGCCCGTAAGCACCACCGGAAGTTTTGCCGGATTGTTTGCTTTGATAAGCTCGTCTATCTTGGTAACTGCCGCCACCCGCAGGAGATTTTCTTCGGGCGTACTGCGGAAGTTCAAATGAGTTATCGCTATAAGAAACGGATTGGGGGCATAAATCTTCATTAATGTCATGCCTCTTGTTTCGTCGGGTGCTGCCGGAATCAGCCACGAACCCACCAGTTCCATGCGGTAGCGGGAGAGTATGGCGTTGCCGTAAAGCCCTTCCGGGGGGAGTATCCTTGCTCCGGCAAATTGCGAAAAACACATGCCCGTTAAGGTGGCAAGTTCTTTAGTCATATCCACATAGCCGGTGCGGGGGCAGTTTTTATCCACTTCGTTGAGCACCACCACATCGGGATTGCACTTGTTGATAACATCGGCTTGAGTTTTGAGGTTGAAGCGGTATGTCATATCTATAGCAATATGCAAGTTCCATTGCATAACATTTACTTTGCAGTAACGGGGGGCGGCGTCAGCAGTGGCAGCTGCTCCCAATGCCGCGGCAGCAGCGGCTGCTGCTAAAACACTCTTGTTCATTTATAAAAACCTTTCGCTTAAAGAGAGCCTTTACGGTTGCCGGTGCGATCCCAATAGTTGCCGTCGCCAATATTACTGCGGCCCTTCATTTCGCCTAGAACTTCGTATGCACCGAATTCATCTTTGGCAAGAACCGGGCGGGAGGATCCATCTGCCCATGCTACATTACAAATATTGTTATGCGGGGCATGAGCTATACCGCCGTTATCTTTCTTATAGGGATATACGCTGGAAATACCGATAGTGGGTGTGGTATGATTGTAGGAATCAAGAAAAAGTATGCTCACCGCCGGATTCTCCAACTGAGTTTCATGCACCGGAATATTCTGCCAATTTGTGAATGCCGGACTGCCGCCGGTCTTTGAGACCCAGTAACTGCCGGTTACGCTGAAATAATTTGTACCATAGGTATTATTGTAATTTTGCGGCATATCGCCATTTCTGCCGCGATCTTTTTTTGTCGGGCAGTTATAGACTTTTTCATCATTAACATAATTTATCCAGGTATAATATGCCCAGGTATAATCTGTTTTAATATAGCTCGGCACATAATAACCATTATTGTCTCCGAGGTACATCATAACTCCGGTTGCAAGCGATTTCTGGTTGGATAAACATGTGGAGGCTTTGGCTCTGGCACGGGCGGCAGAGAGTGCGGGCAGCAGCATTGCTGCTAAAATGGCAATGATGGCGATCACCACCAAAAGTTCGATCAAAGTAAATTTCCGCTTGCAAGCGGAGGTATTACTCTGTAATACCTCCAATGGCCTGACTCGCTGCTGAACAACCGGCTCAATATTTGAGCTTGTAAAACATTTGTTTTTCATCGCAAAAATCCTTTCTTCCGGGTTATATATCTATCAATAAATTATTGTTTCACTGGCTAAAACTCCGGGCATCGGGCGGTTGCCGCCGGAACTTTCCCGCACCATCAAATAGGGTTTGATGGTTTCGTTGGCTTCCTTTTTGCCGAAAATCATAATTGATAAGTTTTTCTACCGCACGGCGGCCTTCTTCCCGGGTGGGCTGATGCACCGAACTCAAGCTGGGGATCGAAAACACACACTGGTTGTGATCGTCAAAACTTACCAGATGCACCTCGCTGCCGATTTTTATGTTCATGGCAGTAAGTCTGTTCAATATATTGAATCCATCCGCATCCCGGGTGGCAAAAATCCCAACCGGCGAGTGCTTTTTGACTATTTCCGGCAATTCATCCCAGTCCAGCGGGGCACAATCCATATTGTGGCTGCGTGCACAGTTGGCGAATGACTCCGAGCGGAATTCCAGATAATTTTCTTCGTAGCGAACAACTTTGCAACCTTGATCGAAGAGGTGTTTTGCTGCAAGAGTCGCACCGTAAGCATCGTCAACATCCAGCCGCACCAGATTGGGGTGGATAATATTGAATTTATTTTTTATGGAGTTGGATACAGCGTTGAGCATCAATACTTTGCCGCCCTGTTCCAGATATTTGTCAAACGCCTCTCTTGCTGTATCATCCATCTTGCCGGGCGGGTAGGTCAAAAGTCCGGAGTGGGCGTTGCGGGTGGCCTGCTCAAGGAATTTACTGAAATCTTCGGTGTTGTTGCCGTTGAAAAAGGTCAGGGGAAAACCTTCCCGCGCTGCCGCTTCGGATATACCGGACATCAAATCTGCCACCAAACGGTCAGCCGAGCCCGGCAAATAGCACAAAAGCGTGGCATCGCCGCCTTTTTTGAGAAAAGCCGCCTGCCGGTTGGGCCGATACCCCATTTTTGCTGCCGTGGTACGGATCAGCTCTCTGGTTTCCGCCTTGATAACTGCATTTTTATCCGGTTGCGGATTTAACGCACGGGATACAACCGATACATTCAAATTCAGTTCATTGGCAATATCGATCAATCTGACCATAAAAACAAACCTTTGTTTTTTGTTTGTTTTAATATACACCTTTTTTATGTATATGCAAATTTTATCGTACTTTTTCATATCAGATGGCAGCTGACGGGATAATTTTTGCAGATGTTTTATTGACTTTTGTTTTGCATTGCAGTATATTACTCTTTTGATATTTCTCAAATATGGAGGTTTTTCTTTTATGAGCTGGACAGCTTTTTTATTGATCGCCGCCTCGATCGCCATGCACAGCTTGTGGCACTTTCTCTGCAAAAGCAGCGGTAAATCGTCGTGGGCATTTTTCGCACTCTTTTCCACATCGTTATTTTTGACCATGCTGCCATTTGCACTTTGTTCAGGTATATTGTTCAAATTAGACAATCAAACCCTGAAATACGCCCTTACCAGCAGTGTTTTTGCCACCTTGGGTGATCTGGGTCTGATGCTGGCATACAAATACTCTGACATCTCTCTTGCCTACCCTATGGCACGGGCGCTGCCGGTATTTTTGACCATGGCAGGAACCATGCTTTTCAGCTGGGGCAAAACGCTGGGCAAGCTGGCGATAGTCGGCATGCTGATAATCTTTGCGGGGTGTATGCTTATGGCATTTTCCAATAACAGTTCCGGAAAAAATTTGCGGGAAAAGTTGGAATTCGTCAAAAAAGGGCTGCCGGGTATTCTGCTGGCGGCATTTGCCACTACTGCATATACTATCATGGACAGCTTTGGAGTCAGATCCATTATGGAAAATTTTCCGGAAACCAATAAAATTCTGGCAGCCGGAACTTACTCCTGCATACGGGAATCGCTGGTAACAGTTGTAATGTGGGCAGGAGCCGCAACTTTGGCACTGCATAAAAAAGACGATGGCAACCTGAAAGCTCTGGCAAAGGTCTATCACCCCTACGCAGCGGGGATTTTTGCAGCACTGGCTTATGTACTGATCTTGATTTCCATGAATTATGTAACCAATGTAAGCTTTGTCCAAGCCTTCCGGCAGTTGAGTTTGCCGTTGAGCGCTTTTCTCGGGTATTTTATATTAAAGGAAAAGATCACCAACTTGCGTTGGCTGGCTCTGCTGCTGATAATGGCAGGATTGTGCTTGAGTATTCTCTGAAAATCATACTTTCATTTAAGTAAACACTCTTTGAGTCCGGCAATGATCATCTGCACGGCAACAGCGGCAATTATCAGCCCGGTCAAGCGGATCAGCGGCCCCAGCAAATGCAGTTTGACCAGCACCCGGTTGATACTGCCGGAAAAGAGCATTACCACAAAATTAATGAAAATTGCCAGAAAAAGCGACAGCGCCATAAAACTCCAGCCGTGCTGTGCCGTACCGGAAATACTTGCAGCGATCGTTCCCGGGCCCGCGATCAACGGAGCCGCCAGCGGAACCAGCGACAGATCGGTAAAATCCACATTGCCGCCATTTTCATCAGTGCCGGAAAGTTTGGAACTGCCTTGCGGTTCATCTTTCTTATTGACAAAGCGCCCTTCCCGCACGGCGATCCAGCCGATCATAAACAGCACCAGACCGCCGGTTATTTTAAGCGAATAAAGCTCCACCCGGAAAATCTTGCTCAAAACGATCTCCCCTGCCCCGGCCAGCACAATTAAAATCACCAGAGCTGCCAGAGAAGATTTCCACGCCAGCTCCCGGATCTGCCGAACCGAAAGTGCCGGTTGATATGTTGCAAGAAACATCACTTTGCTTGCCGGATTGAGCAATGCCAGCAAATAAAGTGAATTTTCCAATAAAGCCATCCAATTAAAGTTCATTACAGCATCCTTCTATAAAAAAACTGACCTGCCGTTTGGCAGGTCAGCATCGTGCTAAAGATATTTATGCACCGATCACGGCTTTGATACGCCGTACGCCGCGGCTGGAGCTTTCTTCTTTCTGGATCTTGAAGCTTTTGAGTTCAGCGGTGTTGCCCGCGTGGGGGCCGCCGCAAATTTCTTTGCTGACATCGCCAATGGTAAAGACCTTGACCCGTTCGCCGTAGCGGTCGCCGAACAAACCGATGGCGCCGGACTGGCGGGCTTCTTCAATATCCATTTCTTCCATAATTACCGGCAGTTCCCGCTTGATGGCATCGTTGACCAATGCTTCAACTTCGGCAAGCTGTTCGGGAGTCATCTTTTCTTCGTGGGAGAAGTCAAAACGCAACCGTTCAGCAGTGATGTTGGAGCCTTTCTGCCCCACATGATCGCCCAGAACCTTGCGGAGAGCGGCATGGAGCAAGTGGGTGGCGGTGTGCAAGCGTGCCGTCGCTTCGGAGTGGTCAGCCAAACCGCCCTTGAACTTCTGTTCCGCACCCTGACGGGAGAGTTCCTGATGTTTGGCATAGGCTTCGGCAAACCCCTTTTCATCAACTTCAAAGTTCTTTTCCCGCGCCATTTCCACAGTCAGCTCCAGCGGGAAACCATAGGTTTCGTACAAATGGAAAGCGTTTTTGCCGCTGATGACCTTTTTCTGGATATGTTCCGGCACCCGGGCGATAAGTTTTTCAAACTCACGGGTACCTTTTTCCAAAGCGGCGGCAAACTGCTTTTCTTCGATTTCCAACGCTTCCAGAATCTTGTCGGCATTCTCGGCAAGTTCTTTGTAAACACTGCCGAATTCAGCAATGACCACCTTGGCGATACGACCGGTAAATTCACCTTCCACGCCCAGCTTGCGGCCTTCACGGATGGCACGGCGGATCAAGCGGCGCAGCACATAGCCCTGGTCAACATTGCCGGGAGTGATGCCGTCGCCGATAATGAAAGTAGCCGCCCGCAGGTGGTCGGCAATAATGCGTTCCGAAGCAGTGCGTTCAGCCGCCGGAACCGCCGCCACATTTCTGATGGCGTCGATTTCAGCAAAAATAGCAGCAAAAAGTTCGGTTTCGTAGCAGCTCTTTCTGCCCTGAAGCACGCAAGTGATGCGTTCCAGCCCCATGCCGGTATCCACATTCTGCTGGGAAAGGGGTTCAAAAGTACCGTCGGCTTTCTTATTATACTGCATAAAGACGTTGTTCCAAATTTCAACCCAACGCTTGTCTTTGGGGTCAAAGACCGTGGGAGCAGCGCCGTCGCCGGTCCAGAAAAACATCTCTGTATCCGGCCCGCAAGGACCGGTCACACCGGCGGGGCCCCACCAGTTGTCAGCTTTGGGCAGCTTGGCAATGCGGTCGGCAGGAACACCATGATCCAGCCACATCTGATAAGCTTCGGCATCAAAGGGAGCATCTTCATCACCGGCAAAAACGGTAAACGCCAGATTTTCCAGCGGGATATTGAGGTTATCTTTGCCGGTAAGGAAATCAAAGCTCATATCAATAGCTTCTTTTTTGAAGTAATCGCCCAAACTCCAGTTGCCCAGCATTTCAAAGAAAGTCAGATGCACGGGATCGCCCACATCGTCGATATCACCGGTACGCACACACTTCTGCACATCGGTCAAACGATTACCGGCGGGGTGCTTGGCTCCTTGCAAAAAAGGCACCAACGGATGCATTCCGGCAGTGGTAAACAAGCAAGTGGGGTCGTTATCGGGAACCAGCGGAGCACTTTTGATGACCGCATGGCCGTGTTTGACAAAAAAGTCAAGATATTTCTGACGGATCTCTTTAGCTAACATAATAAAATTCCTTTTTGTTAAAAAAACTATATTCTATATAATATGCCACAAGATTGATGATTTTACAAATCATTAAACGCTCTATACAAAGAAAAATCGTTTTTTCCTGCAAATAAAATTTGACAAAAGGCGTTTGGCGTGGCATTTTATGTAACATACACAAAGCGGAAGAATGGTCGAGTGGTTTAAGGCAGCGGTCTTGAAAACCGCCGTAGCGCAAGCTACCCTGGGTTCGAATCCCAGTTCTTCCGCCAGCTTTGTTTTAAAATCACGGTCAAAAGCAAAGAGCAAAATTGCAAGCAAGACTTGCAGTTTGCTCTTTTTTCTTTTGAACCTGATACTTCTTTGCCATCTGCAAAGAAGTGTGATTTTTTAAGGGGTTGCCGGGGGCTTGTGCCCACCGGCTCGCTGCGGGCTTCGCCCTTGCGTCGAATCCCAGTTCTTCCGCCATTTTTGT
Source organism: Victivallaceae bacterium (assembly GCA_045585955.1). Lineage (GTDB taxonomy): Bacteria > Verrucomicrobiota > Lentisphaeria > Victivallales > Victivallaceae > SIG78. The sequence continues at coordinate 5,481 of JAZMZK010000068.1, read as the reverse complement.
CTTAAAGCAGAAAAACATACAATTCAGGGAATACTGTGAATACTGTGAGTGTTATGTATTTTACTCATAACAGTATTCCCAATATTCTTAAAATTCCCGGTAAAGGTTTATATGGTTGCCGGGAATGTGCCGCCTTCCGAAGTGGCTAAAACTCTGGGGCATGAAATCATTGGGCATAAGGGGCTGCGTGCCGTTTTCGGCGAAAACTTTGATGCTCTGTTGGACTTGGTTTATAAAGATCACGCTGCGGAAATCAATGATTATGCTGCCCGGTATCTCCGGGATCCTGAAAACAATGTGGATGATCAGCGGTATCTGACTGAAGAGTTCCTCGCCGACTGTGCCGATGCCGAAGTCAAGCCCTCGTGGTGGAAAGAACTTATTGCCAAGATCAGAATGTGGCTCCGGAACTATTTGCCCAATCTCAACTTTTCCAGCAAGGATATTGAGGGCGTTATTTCTATGGCTCACCGCCGGATCCGGCGGGAGGGTGCCCGGGGAAATATGGGAGAGTATGGGAATGTATGGGATGGTATGGGAGAAGATACCGTTGTCGATGGCGCAACTGCTAAAGAAAATTTAGCTGTTGGGGTGGATGGGAATACTGGGAGTACTGGGAATACTGCAACCGGGGCGGATGGGCTTCGGTTTGCTTTGGATGAGGAAAATGATTTAGATATTACGCAGGCATTTCCTGTCAACAGTCAGAAAAATGTATCGCAAAGCTTATTAGATTTAAAAGGTAAAGATCTTAAAAATCGTGAAACTGGCGATAAGGCACAGATAAATCGTACTCAAAGAAAAAAGATTTTATCGCAAGAGGCGATTGATAAAAGTATTGCCAATGGTTTTTCTAAAGAAGATCACTTGCTGGCGACTGCCAATATTGAAGCTCTTTATGAAAATGCTGTATTGATTTCTTTGGATCCGGATATTAAAAACAACGATCCTAATGTTTCTATAAAGCGATATATAGCCCCAATAGTATTTACTGAAAAAGAAAATCCTATTGCGGATGTTTTGATAACGCAAAAAATAAGCATTGACAAAAATACTGCCAGAATATACAGTTTAGAAGTCGAAGAAATTATACCAGAAGTCAGTACCCAGGGCGTTGTGCGTCCCGACCCCGGCTCACAAACAGAGGGACAAAGCCTTACGCACAGGAACTACCCCACTGCTGTTATGGATAAATTACAAGTAAAACATGAGAAAATCAAATCTTTTTTGAAAAAAAATCGTAAAAAAGATAATTTTCGGTTTTCGGTCAGTCCGGTTTATACCGGGTCGGCTGCCGATTATGACAAGCCTTCTTTGCAGTTTATCGGCTCCGGCGAAGGGGCGCAGGTTTATGGCTGGGGGCTTTATGGGTCTGAAAGCCGGGAAGTCGCTGAATGGTATGCGAAAGCGGATGTTGAAAGAAAAGCCGAAACTCAAGCCGCAAATGCTAAAGTTACACTCAATGGCAAGGTGTTTACTCCTTTTGATCTTAATTACGATTTGGAGCCTTGGGAAGAGTGTATTCTAAGAGTTGCCTTTAGCAAAAAAGCAAAAAATAAGTATGAAGCTATTCGTTTTTTGAAAGAATATCGAAAAACAGTTTTATCCGAACTGAAATCGAGAATCCACGTCTCCGATTCGGCACGAGAATTTCTCCAGGAAGAGTATCAAGCGCTGAATATTGCTATTCCTGCTTTGAAAAACTCTACCTATGATGTTGATTTTGGCGTTGAGAATAAACGCAACCTTTATTCGCAGACTTTCTGGCCCGGGAAATCGGAAAATCTTTTGGATTGGAATAAGAGCGTTCCGGCTGAACAGCTTGATCTGATTGCCGATGCCTTGAGAAATGCAGTCGATAATACGGACTTGAACGGAATTGAACGGACTGATACGGACAAAAAAGGCGGGTTTGAGTATGAACGCAAAAAGTTTTTGACCAATCTCGGATTTAATAAGGCTGCCGGGATCAGCGGCGGGCAGCTTTATGAGCAAATGATTTATATCTTTGGCTCCCCCAAGGCTGCCAGCGAGTTTCTTTATCGTGCCGGGATCGATGGCGTTACTTATATCGGCGATTCTTCCGGGGTTCGCAACTATGTGGCTTTCTCCGATGAAGATATCCGTATTGATGGACATTTCCGGTTTCTTTTGGCGGAGTTTTCGGAGGCTGACCGGCGGGATATTACTTTGATCCTTAAGCCTTTTGTGGGGTTTGCTCTTGACCATGAGGATCGTATTTATAAAGATTATCTTGCCAAAAAGGGTATTGCCGTTTCTGAAAAAGATGCTCACGCTTTTGCCGTTTTTGCCATGCGGGAGAATAATAGCGACCGCAACAAGCGTACTGCCCAACGGCGGGAAAAAGCCCGTTTGGAGTATAACCGCAAGCGGGATCAGTATCTTTATGACAACTTCCCTTTTTATCGGGAAGCTGTGGAGTTTGCCGGTTCTCATGACTTTAAAATCAAGCCTTCCGGCAAGTTCCGGGGTGAAGAGTTTTCCGGTTCTTTCATTGCCCCGGAGTTCGTAAAGTATTCCGGCGAAAAAGCTGCCAAAAATTCCGGCAAGCTGGACGCTGCTCAAGGCGTGAACTCTGATGAGCTGGCTGCCAAGCTTGCCCGCTCGTGGGGGCGCGATGCCTTGGAAGTGGAGCAGGAAATTATAGACTTTTTCCGGGAGCTTAAAAAACGGGATTTTTATAAAGAGTATTCCGATTTCAGGAAAAATGCTGTTCTGGAAGACAAAGAAGCCAATCGCCGGGCTGCCGAAGAGTTTGAAGCCCAGGAAAAGTTCCGCATTGAAAATGAAGTTATCGAAGTTCTGGAAGGCAAGATACCCATTACCGAAGTATGGGTCAAAGAAAACCGCTCCGTTTATGACGAGCTTTACCGCCAGATCATGAAGGAGGAGCCGCCGCGGCAGCCCGGCAAAAAGGATATTGAAACACTTAATGCCGCTGTAACCAATGAAACCGTGGATGCTGCCGCCTTTGCTGCTGCCTACAAAGCTGCCCGGGAAGCTGCCGCCAATGAGTATATGGCCAAGCTCCGGGAACTCCGGGACAAAGTTATGGAAAACAAAGCCGATGCGGTGCAGCTCCAGAAGGATGCCTGGAACATTGCCCGCTTGCGTTTGCCTCTTGAAGAACAAGCCGGGTTTGTCAGCATTTTGAATTGAGCGATTCGGCTACCAAAGAACGGCAAAAAGCTCCGGGAGAGTTGTAAAAACAATGGATAAAACTACCTCATAATAACCGATTTTTTGCTTTTTATAAAATAAAACAATTGAAAATGCTGTCAATACAGTGTATATTACAGCAACAGGAGTATGTGATAATGAAAGATATTACCAGCAGCGTTTACAATTTTGAAAAATTACGGCAGGAAGGATATCTCTATGTCGATAAGACAGAGTATATCTGGAATTTGATAAATCCAGCCGGAGAGTCCTATTTTCTGTCCCGTCCGCGCCGCTTTGGTAAATCTCTTACCGTGTCTACTCTGAAGGCAGTCTTTGAAGGTAAAAAAGAACTTTTCAAAGGTCTTGCCATTTACGATAAACCGTATGACTGGAAGCCGTATCCGGTGATTCATTTGGATTTTGCGAATTGCGATATAAGAACAGCAGATGAGCTTATTAAGTATTTAACCTGGCAATTGGAGAATATTGCTGATTCGTTCCATTTACAATTACGCGGAGAACAGCTTTCTGTTCGTTTTGAAAATTTAATCAACGATATTGCTGCAAATGGAAATGTTGTTATTTTTGTCGATGAATATGACAAGCCTATTTTAAATAACATTGCCGATCAGGGTGTCGGTGAAATTCTTAATGTGCTTAAGGGATTTTACAGCAACATAAAAAAGACTGAAAGCAAGCTCCGTTTTGCGTTCATCACCGGAGTCAGCAAATTCTGCCATGTCTCGCTGTTTTCAGATATGAATAACCTGACTGATATCACAATGGATGCCCGATATGCCACCATGTTCGGCTATACACAGGAAGAATTGGAAACCAACTTCGGTGACCGGATTTCCGCACTTGCGGGGGAGCAGGATATTAACGCTTACAAGGACAAGATCAAAGAATGGTACAATGGATATCGCTTTCATAAAAATGCAAAGACGGTTTATAATCCTGTATCTCTGGCGTACTTTTTTGAAAATGGAGGGGAATTCAATAATTATTGGTTCTCCACCGGGACTCCGGCGTTTTTGATGGAGTTGACAAAACAGAAAGAGTTTGACTTCGAGACAGCGTTGAAAGAACCTGTTCCGCAGGTCACATTCAATGCTTTTGAAATCGACAATATCGATCCCCTGACATTACTGTTACAAATCGGTTATGTCACCATCAAAGGAACAGAAGAACGTTTTGGGCAGACCTGGTATTATCTGGATTTCCCCAATACGGAAGTTACCACTGCTTTCAGTGCGTATATTCTGAACAGTTATGCCGGAAAAACCCAGACCGAGGGTGTGCGCTTTGTTGCTGAATTTGCCACCAGTTTGCTGAATAACGATTTGAGAAAGCTCCGCAAAACGATGGAAGTGTTCTTTGCCGGGATACCTTATGATGTCCATAAAAAGCAGGAATCCAACTTTCAGGGCATTTTCTTTTCCATATTCCGTTTGCTGGGCGTATATGTTGAGGCTGAGTCCACGACCAATGATGGACGGATCGATGCCGTTATCCAGACTCCGAACGCGATCTATATCTTTGAATTCAAGCTGGATAATGACTCCACGGCTTTGGAGCAGATCAAGGAAAAAGAATACTTCAAAAAGTATCTGCTTGACAAACGGGACATCTACATTGTCGGAGTAAATTTCGATTCCGTCAAGGGCAACCTTATCGGCTGGGAAGATGAAAAAGTAGAAAAGTAATCTTCCGTTCTTTTTTTTTCGCAGAACATTACAGTAAAAAGAATTCCTTAAATAAGGAAAATATACCACGAGTGCAGAAAACACAAAACAGCATTTTGCAGGGATTTGCGAGTGCATCTGGAATAAAATTCAGGATGAAGAAAAACTTGACATGAAAACTGCTGCCGCGATGCGGAACTTTGTTGTCAATTTCTCTATGATCGCTTGGAATGCTTGCATTATTCACAAGTTAACAGGAGCAAATGAATTTTTACATCTGCAATTTGCGCAATTCTGGTTCCGGTACGCCTTCATGCAGTTTATTGAACAATGCCTGCACAGAGGCAATATCATCCAGCTTCAAGGCATTTATCTGCATAGCCCGCCCGGCTTTACCCCATTGAGAACGGACAGCGATTTCCTGTTCATAAAGCGTAGTGCGCTCTTTACGGTCAAAAGCTGTTTCAAAAATATCGGAGTTCAAAACATTGCCGCCGGAACTTTCAAACTCCCGATGCTGTTTCCGGTTGAAATCAGTAATGACATTTTTTACAGCAGCCGAAGCAAAAGTATCAAGCGAAGCCCCTTTGCCCGGTGCAAAATCTTCATAAGC
>JAZMZK010000067.1:0-4315 GCA_045585955.1 Victivallaceae bacterium | reverse complement strand
CCCCTTTTTCCAAACCTTTTCCCGGCATTTATCTATTTGCGTTGCAAAATAGATAAATGCCATTCAAGTTTTAAAAAAGTTCCAATACAAAAGTTGATCATATAACTTTTTATTGACCTACCCGTATTGGGAACAGAGCCTATGATTTTTTAAAATGATCATATAGCGGCAGTTCACGCAGAGTTTCCAGATCGATTTGTGCCATGGGCCGATCGGCTTCGAGCGTTACTGCCTGATAGTAAGTACAAACTTCTCTGCTGTTGAGATATGTGCTCAACCGTTCCAAATCAAGATCAGGATTTTTGGCAATTCCTACATGGATATTGTTCAACACCAGTAATCCACTGCGGTCAACGGCAGAAATTATCCGGTCGCCGGTCTGGCGTATGAGTATTTTAGGTTGTGAGTAATCAATATTTTTAAGTCCGCTTTTGATTTTTTCCGGATCAGCATTGATATAGTTGCCCTGATAATTTATTGCTCCGGTACAGGAAATTTCTTTGCCATTGGTCAACCCGGGCAGCCATTTACCGTCTTTGCCCGGCTGGTCAGCAACTATGGAGGCTTTACCGTTTTTGGCGATCAAGCCGCTGGAAATTTCTAATATATCGCCCAATTTGCAGAGGCTTTTCTTTTCCATAGCAGTAACAAATTCATCTGTTTTTCTGTCGAAAAAGAGCCGGAAGCGCTGGCGGTGATTTCCGGCAATGTTGTTTTGCTGCATAATATAGCCGTTTTCCGGCAAATCAAAATTACTTTGTTCATCAGGCAATACCGTTCGAAAAGTATGTTCAGATGCCGGTGGGAGCTTACTTACTATGTAAATGACCAGCGCCCCGGGAACTGCCTTGAACAGTTTTTGCTTTATAAAATAAAAATATTCAAAAGAGCTTGTTTTGAGCATAAAATTCCGCAGTTTGGTAAAATATTGTCCGCAAAGAAAACTATCCGGCACAATAAAACTCTGCACGCCGTTTTGAGCAGTAGAATTCAGTGCAAACTCAATAAAAAGTGCGTATAACGTGATTTTGTATTCAGCGGAAAATGGAAATCTTTTCCGTAATTCAGCCGAGCGGAGCTTATCCAATTTGCCCACATTACGCAGACCGTAACTTACATAAGGCGGATTGCCGATAACTATATCAAACTTTATATCTTTTTGGAAACACGCCGCCGCATTGGAATAGTCCAACACATCTTTTACTATAAAATTTTCGCCGCTGGTGCCATAGATATTCAAGCGGCTGCCAAGCAATTTAATTGCATCATCATTACAATCTATACCATAGAGATTATGTTTGATAATGCGTTCGGCAAGAGTGTTTACCGGCATATCGGGCTTAAGTTTACGGAATTCTTCCAGCAAAACTTTCAGTGCCGCAAGAATAAATTCGCCGCTGCCGCAAGATGGATCAAGGACTTTGATATTAAGCAGACTTTCAGCGGAAGGATCATTTTTCCGGAAAACATCCAATGCCCGGCGGAACATCTTTTCTGCCACCAGATTCGGCGTATAAAATGTACCTTCATCTTTGCGTTTGCTTTTATTGCAGTGATCCATGACCATTTCAAGAAAATGTCCGGGGTCAGCAGATTTTTCCATGAGTGACAAGAGTTCCGGAGCATTTTCCAGCTTAAAATCGCTTTGCAGAAGCCGGGATTCGGGAGTTTTAAGGTATTCTGCAAATAAACTTTTTACCGATTTATCGTGCAGCATACATTACCTTGGCTTTTTCAGTTCGCTCAAACCCAATTCCGAGCGGGCAGCTTGAAATTCTGCCCAAACTTCGTAGTTCCTTGCCAACTCTTTCAGAAGTTTGCTGGCGGATAACCCGGTTGATTCAGCGGCAGCTTTGTGGTCAAAGTTGTTTTGCACCACCGCATCAAGGAGTTTTGCCAGCTCCAGAGCGTAAAGTGTATTACTTTCGTTCAAATGAATATATGTGGCATTTTCCGGATAACTTTTACGCCAGCAAAGAGCGATCTTCAGGCGTATCTTATTCAGTGCCGAGCTTAAATTCTGCTTTTGACTGCGGAAAGCACTCTCTTCGGCAACGATATTGTCCAGAGATTTCAAACGCACTCTGACTGCGGTGTAATTGCGGTTGCGGTGCTGCCCGCCGGGACCGGTGCCCACAAAGGCTTCCATCCGGCAGAAGTCAGCCAGAGTGCGGTCGTCGGCACTCAAAAGTGCATCCCGGTCAACCTCCGGAGCGTTTTCCAAAGTCACAGTCGAAAAAAACATACGATAAATCCCAAGTTTAGTTTGTCAAAAGTTAATATAAAGCATATATTAAACTATGCAAAAATAATTCAACAAGTTAAAGGTTTTTATATGAATATACTTTTTATCGGCGACATAGTCGGCCACAGCGGCAGAGCTGCCGTTCAAAAACTGGTTCCGGAATTACGCAAAGAATTCAATCTCTCCATGGTCATAGCCAATGCGGAAAATTGTGCCGCCGGTGCCGGTCTGACCGGCGGATGTCTTAAAGATATGCGTAAATATGTGGATTTTTTCACTGCCGGTGATCATGTTTGGGATCAAAAAGAGTTTGAAAAAGAAATAAACGGCATACACGACATCGTCCGGCCAGCCAATTTGAGCAGTTTGCAGCCGGGTGTGGGTATGAAGATCGTACAGAATCCGGTGGCTGGAGAAATCGCCGTGATCGCCTTGCAGGGCAAAGTTTTTATGCGTGACAGTGCCTATTGCCCTTTTGAAACTGCCGAAAAACTTTTGACTCAAGTTCCGGCACATGTCAAAACTGTTTTCGTGGATTTTCATGCCGAAGCCACCAGCGAAAAGATCGCCATGGGCTATTTTCTTGACGGCAAAGTTACTGCGGTTATCGGTACTCACACCCATGTTCAGACCAACGATGCAAAAATCCTCCCCAACGGCACAGCTTATTTGACCGATGCCGGGATGGTAGGTGCCGAATACAGCGTTTTGGGCAGAAGTGTGGAAGAAGTTATCAAAAAGTTCCGCAGCGGTATGCCCCGCCGTTTGCCGGTAGCTGAAGGGATAATCCGGCTGGATGGCTGCGTTATCGACTACGACTACAACACCGGCAGAGCCAACAGTATCAAAACTGTTTCCCGCACTACGGAAATCGAGTAAATGCTGCAATATATCGTAAAACGCCTCTTTTTAAGCATTTTTACACTGCTTATAATCATGTTTGCCAGCTATGCCATGCTGCGGCTGGCTCCCGGCGACCCCACCCGCAGCAACTTTATGGATGGCAGCAGTGCCGGAGTCACCAGCTCCGAAAAAAATGAATTTGCCCGCAACGAAGCGTTGATCAAAAAGCTCAAACTGGATAAATCCGTATTTGCCGGTTTCAGCGAATGGCTGTTGGATATTGTTAAACACGGCAATTTCGGCACCTCCGCTACGGTTGAACCCGGCAGAAGTGTGGTTGACATGATTTCGGAACGGCTGCCCGTAACCATCAAACTCAATTTGATTGCCGTAACTTTTGCGTACACCATTGCAATCGTTATTGGAGTTTATTCTGCAAAATATGCCGACGGCAACTTTGACCGCTCTTCCACACTGTTATTGTTTATATTGTACAGTATGCCGGTAATGTGGGTGGGGCTTTTACTGCAATCAGCCTTCTGTTCCGGCGGTATACTGCCGATCTTTCCTCTGCGGGGAGTTTATACGCCACCCGTGGAAATAAGTACATTCAAAGCAATAGCTATGGAGTTATATTATTACGCTTTGCCTGCCCTCTGTCTGGCATACGGTTCTCTGGCAGGACTCGCCCGATACACCCGTTCCAACATGCTGGAAGTATTGAATTCTGATTATATACGCACAGCTTACGCCAAAGGCGTTTCAAACGGCAATGTTATATGGAAACACGCTTTCCGCAACACTCTGATCACTTTGATAACCCTATTTTCCGGCTTGCTGCCATCCCTGGTCGCCGGAAGCATCATCGTTGAACACATTTTCAACATCCCCGGCATGGGAACTTTGTCGCTTTTATCCCTCTCCAGCCGCGATTACCCACTGCAAATGGCTCTCTTCACCTTCTCCGGCATGCTGACCTTGCTGGGCATCTTCATAGCCGATCTGCTCTACACAGCCGCCGACCCAAGAATCAAGTTGGATTGAATAACGTTGATGGCGGGAAGTCTTTGGGGAAGAGGGAAAAACCTTTTTGAGATGGTTTGCTTAAAGTCAAGCCGATTTTGAAATATTTTGATAATTTTTATCAAATTCTTTATCGGCTATGACCATTCCCCGGAGAATCAATAACATCTTTCTCATCACAGCACAACGAGCCTGCATTCTGGT
>JAZMZK010000066.1:0-4726 GCA_045585955.1 Victivallaceae bacterium | reverse complement strand
GTAGATTTAGAGCAAACACAGCAAACGCACAAATGAGAGGTGGGCAGATAAAACTGCCCACCTCTCAACAAAAAAACTGAAAAATACTTGACAAATCTGTTTTTATTGCTACTTTATAGAAAAGTTATGGGATAGCTGTGAGTTTTTTTTGAGTTTTTTATGATTTTTAAGGCAAATTCGCCATTTTTACAGACTTATCTGCGTTTATATGATGTTTTACCGCTGCCGGAAAGCTTTTCCACTGCTTCACGGCATTGCGCTAATGAATCAGATATCTTCTGAATCTCGTCAGTACTGTTTTTACATTTTTCAAGCTGCTGACTCAAAACTTCAACCCTACGAACCAATGTCTGATCGTTGACTTTAGTGTTGATATGTTCAATGATCCGTTCAAGCTTTTCTACTGATATCGTTACATTTTGCATTGAATTCTGCATAGTTTCAACCCGCTGCTCCAACTTGGCAAGCCTGTCTTTGTACTCGGAACCTTTATCCCCAAATGCTTTATGTCCTGCGGTCAACTCGTTGACTTTAGTATTGGTCAGAACTGCCAAAACAAATGTTACCGCCAACATGATAATACATATAACCGGTAAATAGGCCGTCCAATTTATTGTGTGTTTTCGGTAGTGAACTGCCTTTTCTGCCAGCGCATCTTCTTCCAAACTTTTTTCCCAAAAACGCGCCTCGGCTTCAACGGCATCTTTTTCCGTACACTCAACCGCTACGGCTACAGTGGTTGCTGATGTTTCTGCATCTTCACTGTTTTGCACGACGGATTCTGCAACTGCAGTGGCTTCGGGATTTTCAACCGCAGCCTTGTTTTTACGCTTGAATTTGCGTTCTTTGACCGGTTTGGCGTTCAAGCCGCGAAAGAGCATCTGACACTCCGTACAGCGAAAATAACGATCAAGCATCCCGGCTTCGACCTCATAGTGCTGCCCGCACTGTGGACAAGCTATTTTCATGCGTAAGACTCCATGGTTACAGTTTTATTGCCGCAAATAATACCTTGTTATAAAGATAACAGAAAAAAATATAATTGTCAAGTCATTTCAGCAAAAAAAACCGCAAAAAACAAACATAGATTTGCAAGAAAGCCCCCTTGAGTGTATCTTAATAAATAATCATCCGCTATATAGTAAAAAAAAGAAAGGTCTTTTCTGATGAGCTGCAATACAGTCCGTACCCGTTTTGCTCCCAGTCCCACCGGTTTTATGCATGTTGGCAACCTGCGTACCGCCCTCTATGCCTATTTGATCGCCAAAAGTCAGGGCGGCAAATTCATCTTGCGTATTGAAGATACCGACCAGAACCGCTATGTGGAAGGTGCCGTGGATGTGATCTACCGCACCCTTGCCACGGCGGGATTGCTCCACGACGAAGGTCCTGATGTTGGCGGCGAGTATGGTCCTTACATCCAGAGCCAACGCAAAAGCATGTATAAACCCTTTGCTGAACAACTGGTGGAATCCGGTGCAGCCTACTATTGCTTCTGCGATAAAACCGAACACGACAGCAACGGTGAAGATGTTTCCGAAAATCCCGATCAGGAATGTCACTGCCGCGACATTGACCCGGCAGTTGCTAAAGCTCGGGTGGCTGCCGGTGAACCTTTTGCCATCCGCCAGAAAATCAACAAAGAAGGTATTTCAACATATTCCGATGCTGTTTTCGGCGAAATCACTATCGAAAACAAAGTTCTGGACGATCAGATATTGCTCAAGCGTGACGGCATGCCCACTTATAACTTTGCCAATGTTATCGACGATCATACCATGAATATAACCCATGTGGTTCGCGGCAGCGAATATCTGCCCAGCACGCCCAAATACAATCTTTTGTATGCCGCATTCGGCTGGCAGCCGCCGGAATATGTGCATTTACCCATGATCATGGGCCGTAATGAAGACGGCACCATTGCCAAACTCTCCAAACGGCACGGTTCGGTGAGTTTTGAAAGTCTGGCTGCCGAAGGGTATCTGCCCGCAGCTATTGTCAACTACATAGCTTTACTTGGCTGGTCGCCGAAAAATGACCGGGAAATCTTCAGCTTTGAAGAATTGGTCAGCATGTTTAAAATCAGCGGTCTGAACAAATCCGCCGCTGTCTTTGACTACGACAAACTCAAGTGGATGAACTCTGAATATATCAAAGCCATGCCGCCGGAAGAGTTTGCCAAATGCTCCAAAGAGTTCGCTCAAGTTGCCGGTACGGTTGCTGAACCCCACTGGGATATGCTGGCAGGCTTGCTGCAGCCCCGTACTGAAATACTTTCGGAGATCCCCGGCAAGATCGCTTTTCTGCTGGAACAGCCCGAGTATGATACAAGTTTATTCAACAACAAAAAGAGCAAGTGTAATCCGGAAATCGCCCTGACCATCCTCCAAGATCTGCGGGGTATGTATGATGCACTGGAAAACTGGACAAGCGAAGCTATCACCGAACTGGTGACCAACTATGCACAAACCAAAGAAATGAAGTTGGGGCTGCCCATGTGGGCATTGCGTATTTCGGTATCCGGTACTGCCGTAACTCCCGGCGGCCCCGGCGAGATCATGACCGTACTGGGCAAAGCTGAATCCCTCAAGCGCATGGATAAAGCATTGCAAATGCTGGCATAAAAAATTCAAAAATCACGAAAAAAAGGGTACTGCCGATAAGGCAGCACCCCTTTTTTTTATCCTGTCCGAAGCTTTGTCAAGCCCCCCGCAGGATGTGTCAATTTTTGTCGGTTGCAACCGTTAAAGATCAGCGATCTTAACCAAAGCACCACCGGCGGCACGGCTGCGGCTGGCGGCTTCGAGGAACGCAATGATATTGAGAGTTTCTTCAATATCCAGCGGGCTCTTACCGGTCTGGAAGAACGGCACCACTTCTTTAAGCAGCATGGAGTAGTAAGGCACTGCACCGGATGCCACTGCCTGACGCTGATGGGTGTTGGTTGTGATGGTGCAGCCAAATTCCCACACACCGTTGCGGTTGCCCAGAATGGAACCGATTCTGCCATCAGCCCAGCGGCCGAAGAGCAGGTCAGCGTGTTCGGTGGGGATCACCTGAACTGATTCGCAGCCTTTACCCAGCATGGCAAAAACGATTTCAGTTGAGTGGATACCGTACCAGAAATAATCCCGGTAGTCATCCAGCAAATTCATGGGACCAAAAGCCTGACAGGCGAAGACCGTGGTATCTTCTTCTTGCTTGAGATCGTTGATGCCCAGAGCATAGCGGATGCTCGAGCAGCTCATCAAAGGCACATTCTTTTCTTTAGCAAGTGCAACGATGGCTTTAGCTTCATCGTAATTGCAAGCCAGAGGTTTGTCGATGTAAACCGGCTTGCCGAATTCTGCGATTATTTTGAACTGTTCAAGGTGCTGATCGCCATCGACGCTTTCCAGAAAATAGGCGTCAAGACCGGCAAGAGCTTCGATGCTGTCAACGATTTCGATACCCTTTTCACGCAATTCGTTGGTGAAACCTTCCACGCGGTTGATGCTGCTGGAAAATTTGGCACTGCCGCCGGGGAACGCTTTGACAATACGCACACCGGGAACATGAAATTCGTTGGTGGGGTCGTTGAGCAGTTTGACAAATGCGGATACATGGGAGGTATCCAAACCGATCATACCTACTTTGAGTTCAGACATTTTTTCTTTCCTTTCAATGAAACTATGTTAAAGGTTCAAAAGTTTTTCTGCGTTGAGGTGCGAGATCTTTTCATAGACCTCGTTGCTTATTCTGCCCGCTGCCAGAAGCTCATCCATCATGGGTTTCTGGGGTGGAATGGGTTCATCTATGCTGCTGAAGCGGTCAGTACCGAAATAGAGCTGATCCTGAAATTTGTTCATAAATTCAGCACCATGTTCCGGATCGCACTTCAAAGCGTAGGCACCGCTGCCGGCAGATATATCGCCCCGCAAGTTGGGGTATTTAGCGAAAAGTTCCCAAAGTCTGCCTTTTTTGGTGTAGGCTCCTTTAAGATATTTTTCCCGGTCAGCTTCCACCACTTCGCCGGAAATCTCGCTCCAGAATGCCATGGAGTGCCCGATAAATACCGTATTGGGGTATTTGGCAAGCATCTTTTCAAAACCAGTCAAATGAAATAAATCTGTTGCACCGTAAGTATGCCCGCCGGGCTTCTGGATGTGGAAAATCAATGGCATACCCAGTTCGCCCGCCGCTTCATAGATCACGCCGTAGCGGTCATCGTCGATGGGGATGGAGCCGCAGACTTCGCCTACACCTTTACAGCCCATTTCTTTATAGATCTTAAGCAAATTATACATGCTGCCGGGCGCCCCCTTCTCTCCCCAGATAAGCATGGAGCGGGGGTCCACCGCACAAAACGGTATCAAGCGGTCAGGATGGCGTCTGCACGCCTGAATGACCTCCTGATTACCGGCACAGCCGTAGCGGTCGAGTACTTCCGGATTGACCAGCGGCAGCACCACTGATTTATCAATGCCTTCCATATCCATACGCTTGAGCAAAACATCTTCGTCAAAAGCGGGGCGGTTGAGAATACCGGAGGCAAATTCAGTAAAATCCCGGTAAGTAATGTGAGTATGAATGTCAATAAACATGGTCTTTACTTCCTTAATTTATAGCTCTGTACCCAATAAGGGTCGGTACTTGAGGAGGGGAAAAAGACCTTTTGAGGAAAGGTCCTTTTTCCCCTCCTCAAACTCCACCCCTTTTTTCCAAACCTTTTACCGGCATTTATCTT
>JAZMZK010000065.1:0-7350 GCA_045585955.1 Victivallaceae bacterium | reverse complement strand
CTGTTCCCAATATCGGTTGATTAACAGTAAAGATGTTGAATAAAATCTTTTCAAAACTTAAAGGGCATCTATCTATTTGTGTAACAAATAGATAGATGCCAATAAAAGGTTTGGAAAAGGGTGATGGGGTTTGGGGAAGAGGGAAAGAACCTTTCCTCAAAAAGTTTTTTCCCTCTTCCCCAAGGCTCCCATATCAACCTTTATCGGGAACAAGGCATAAAAAAAACGGCATGGAGTTTTTATTCCATGCCGTTGTTTGCTTCAAGTGTTTTTCAGTATTTTACTGCGAATGCCCGGAATTTGGTGGCTTTTATGGTGCCACTTACAGTTTTACCATTTACCGATTTGCCGGTTTGAGCATCGGTTATGCTCTTGGTCTGATCGCCTTTAAGGGTAAAGCTGAACTTGCGGTCGCCTTGGGCCGGGTTCATTACTATTACCAGCAAATCGCCTTTTTTGTTCCGCAAAACTTCGTAATCCGCCTGATCAAAACCTTTGATCGCGATCCGGTCGCTGCAACGGTCGCCGGTTACGAAAAATTCTTCGTAATCGCTCATTATCCGGCTGACATCTGCCATTGCTTCAAAACTTCTGCCATCCAAGGTGGGGTATTCGTAGATCAAGATACCTTTAGTTGCATCGCAGGCACGGCGCATCAAGGTTGCCGCCATGGCGATCTGGGGAGCCATGCGTTCAGTTTCCCGGTAGGGGTAAACCAGTTCGCCCAGCATCAGCGGAGTAGTTTTCACTGCCTTGCGGGTGGCTTTCAATTCCGGCACATTCCGGGAGTAGCCGCAGGAAGCTATACCCACGTTGCCGTGGAGCAAGTTCCAATCCAAACCATAATAAAATTTGCTGCTTTCGCTCTGATACGCCGAATAAATACTGTAATCCACGCCCGGCAGAACCGCCTTTATGGAGCGATGGAACAAGGCGGAAACTTCCGCCATGCGCAGATTCATATAGCGTGTCCACTCTTTGCTGTAAGATTTTTTGATAAGTTCCGCCGTGGGCTTGTCGGCAAGTTTGGCAAAGGCTTGGAAATCTTTCAAACAGCGGTCGCAGAAACATGCCAGAAAGGTTTCAAACACCCGGTGTTCGTAATCCCAATGGATGTTGTGAGGATGATTCCACTTTTTGTGCCATGCCGGGAGCCCGGAACGGAAAAATTCCTCAAACTCCGGAGCTTTGACCAGTGCCGTGCTGCACACCATGGGGTAGCTGACCTTGCTGTAAACTTGCACCATCTTGTGTTCCGGATGCTTTGCCAGATAGTCGGCACAAGGAAAGTTCCAATCCTGAAAACTGATCAACCGGAAGTGCCTGATCCCCGGATAGCGATTGTTCAAACCGTTGGTTTCGTTGACTCCGGCAGCTTTGAAGAAATCGCCGAAGTGCCGGTAAAGATTTTTATCATCCAGACTGCCCAGCCAGCCTGCCCAGAGCTCGATCAAAAGATTTTCCGGCTGTTTGCCGTTGAGTTTTTCCAACAGCTTGACCTTGACCGGGATGGGCATTTCTTTGATATTGGCTTGGGCACTTGATACATGGTAATAAAGCATGGTTTCCGGCGCAGAAAACTCTTCCGGAGCTTTGACCAACACTGCAATAAATTCGTGTTTGCGGAGTTTGGTATTGTGCCTGACCTGGTTTTTGACCGTTATCGAATAGCGGTTGTACTTCTGTTTACCATACTCCACAACGCCGGATTTTTTGCACTCCAACTGCCACTTTTTGTAGTAGCCGGAGGCACCCGGCAGTTCAAAACCTTCGGGCAAATCAAAGTTTATGGTGTAATCGTTCAAGGTAAAACCTTTCACCCCCTGGGGAATGAAAAGGATTTGCTGGATGGCACCTTTGTTGATATAAACGCCTTCGGCAAGCCAGTTGGGCCAGATCATGGAGTCTTCCAGCAGCAAATTGAGTTTGCCGTTGTCCGGAAGTGTGATTTTCTGTTCGCCCACCGTGATCGTTCCGCCATTGGCAGGGCCTTTAAGCTCCAGAGAATTCAATCCGCTGGAAAGCACCGCCGTTGCTCCGGCTTTCACGCCGTTGACCAGCAAAGCCGAGTTCTTGAAATTGTGTTTGAGCATACTGGCGCTGACCCGGAATTTGTATTCCGGCGACCGCAAATACTCCGTAAAGCTGGCAGGATTTTCCACGCTCCAGCTGAAAGCAAATTCTCCGTTGCCCGCCAGTTCCACCGGCAGCTGAAGCAATGCTTTTTTGTCCCGGGTGCGGCAATACTGCACCTTTTGCCGGTCGAACTTGACTTTGCCGGTGATTTGCAGAAAATCTTTGCCGGAAGTTTTAAATTTCCAGATATTTTTGCCGGGGGTAAACAGCGGCACTTTCTGCGGCTCGCAGCATGGAATAATCTGCTTGATGAATTTGAGTTTTCCCGCCGTACTGGCTGCGTGCATACCTTCGCTGATGATCTGAAACGAGCTGGTTTCTTTAGCTCCCTTCTGAAATCTCCCGGTCACCAGACCCCACTGGTCGGAGCTTTGGGGCTTGCCGCCCAGACTTGACCACGGGATCGCCGCTTCCACGCTCCAATTAGCCAATGCGGTGCGTTCAAAACGGTCGATCTTGACCTGGATATTGCTGTTCCACCGGTGATCGCGGCTCTTCCAGATACTTTTTGCCTCTCCGGCAGCATCCACCACCGCACCGTTGGCATTGATGCCAAACTCATAGCTTCTGCCGTTGCGGAGCAAAATCAAGATAACGCAATCGTCGTTGAAGATTTTATCAGTATCATTGTTCTTGACCGCCGTCTTAAAGTCCGGCATCCGGTTGTTTACCGGGTCAAGAGCCCGGTCGTAGCAGCGGAACGCCACATACAGATTTTCCTCATCCCACAAAAGTTTGGCAACAGTCTGCTCGGTGGCAAAACGGTTCTGCTTCTGCAAAATAAACGGGGTCAGACTGATGCTGTTCTGCCACGCAGGATCATCCAGTTTGCCATCAATGACCACCTTGCCGGAGGCTTTACCCACCGCGACAAATCCATTGTTTGCGGCAAAAGCCGCCCAAGAGCAAGCACAAAGTGCCGCCCAAAGTAAAAATTTTTTCATTTTTCAAACTCTCTTGTTTATAAAGGACAGGACTTGAGGAGGGGAAAAAGACCTTTTGCTGGATCGGTCCTTTTTTCCCGACTCAACTTGTCCCGCCATAGCCTTGGCGACGGCGGAACTCCACCCCTTTTTCCCAAACCTTTTATTGGCATTTATCTATTTGTTGCACAAATAGATAAATGCCTTCAAGTTTTTAAATTCTGATCCAATATCATTACTGGTTTTCAACCGAATATTGGCAGCAGAGTTTTCTTATTCGGCTTTATCCAAGTCGGCATCGGTCATAGCCGGATTGGTGGAAAGTACCACCTTATCCACCCAGATGACCGTTTTGGGATCGGCTGCGGAGTAGTTGATGTAAAATTCAGGATAGACCGCCACCGCCTTAACCGGCCCTACCTTGACCCACTGCCACTGATTGGCAGGTACGGTAATAGCTCCGCTGTAAACATTTTGCGACCCGGTACGCAGATTTACTGCACACTTGTCTTCGCCGGTTTTCTGGGCGTGGATATAGTAGTAAAGATCTTTGGAATTTGCCGGCACCGGCAGTTTCATAACATTGTACCAGCGTTTGCCCCAGGCAGCTTTGCCGACAGCAGAATCTTTTTTGTTGTAAAGTTTGCCGTTTTCGCCGGGGAAATCAGCGGGCAGAAAGAGCTTGGAAACAATATCCGCTTCGGCAAGTTCCGGCACTTTGCAGGGAGCTATGGCAACATCTTTGACCTGAAACTCCGAAGCATTGGTAATTGCCGAATAGATCATCAAAATCATATTTTTCCCTTTGGGGAAATAGGTCATCTCTATACTCTGCCACTGCTCGGTAAGTTTGACCGTTTTGCTGTAAGCGATCCCGCCGCTGTTCAAAGCCGCCTGCACTTTGCCCTGACCTTTGACCTGAAAACTGACCTTGTACCGCAGAGGCTCCAGATTGCGGAAAGTACCGTTGATCCCGGGAGTACGGGCTTTGTCGTTGGTTTTGATGGAAATCACGCCATCGGCAACGGTAAAGGTTGCCCGGGCGGGGCTCCAGGCAGTTGGCAGCGTGGGAGCAGCCAATACATTGATTGCCAGACCGGCACAAACGGCGGCTAAAAAGAGTTGTTTACTTTTCATATTATTAAATCCTTCGTAAAAATTTATTTCAGATACTTTGTGTATTATCAATGCTGGGTATAAAAGTATTTATCGTCCATACTTTCGTAAGTCTTGCTTTCCACATGACCATCGGAAAATGCCACATTGGCAACTTTGCCGTGTTGGAACCACATACCTTCGCCTTTATAATTGCCTTTAGGATTGCCGTTGCCGCCCCAGGATACAGCCCAGTTGTAGTTATTTGCCCCCAGATCACCGCTTTTAAGTAAGGCGTCGGCAAGAATCAGTAATTCTGCCGGATTATCTGCCGCACTACGCGGCAACCCGATGTAATTGTTGGGTTTGGCATAACTGTTGAGATGTGCATTGTAACCGTAATCAGCGTAGTTGGTGGGGCTGTTGCGGCCAGCATCGTTGGAAGGGCAGTCAAAAGGGCCGCCGCTCCGGTTGGCGGTATAAACTCCGGAACGGACCCACTTATTGCCCATGAATTGCCCAAACGGATGATCGCTGCTCAAGCACCAATAATAATTTCCGGATTTGAAGCCAAAATAAAAATCTTCATTTACATCAGCATACATATTGATATAGAGCATCAAATCTTTGAGTTTGCTGGTACAACTGGCGCTGCGGGCACGCTCCCGGGCTGCCGAAAGTGCGGGCAGCAGCATTGCCGCCAATATGGCGATAATGGCAATGACAACGAGGAGTTCAATAAGGGTAAAGCTGTTATGCTTTACCCGACCATGGTCGGGACTTGCCCACTTGGAATTTTGTTTTACTTTCATTACAACACCTCCTTCTTCACAACCGGTTGTGAAAGTTGTTAAAAAACAATAATCTTTCGCGTTCAATTATTATACCACATTTTTAACTCTTTGTCAAGGGTCAAGTTGAAAAATTTTATAATTTTATTTTTGAAAAGCACTCTTGACTTTTTTTTCATGCCGTGTATATTATACTCAAAGACAAACACAACCGATTGCTAAACGGAAGCAAAAAACATGGTAACTTTACAGGATATAGCCGACCGTACCGGATTTTCCCGGGCAGTAGTTTCCCGGGCGTTGAACCCCCATCCCGATCAGAAGGTGGCGGCAAAGACTCTGGAAATCGTCCGCAAAACTGCTGCCGAAATGGGTTACCGCCGCAATCAGGCGGCAAGTCTGCTTGCCAAAGGTGCCAGTCCCGCGATCGGGATATTTCTGCCCTTTCATCAGGACGAGTTGATTTGTGCCATGCTCAAAGGCATGTGCAATGTGGCAAATCAGTACGGTTTTGCTTATAACATATATAATGAACGGCGGAGAGTCGAGTACAGCGAGTTTGCTCAAACTTTGCGCAACACCCGCAATGCCGGTGTGATAACTTATCTGCCGTTTGAAACCTCCGGTGACTCGCTGCCGGAAGAAGTCAGCCGGCTCTTGCCACAATCCTGTCAGATCGTAGTGGCAAACGCCAGAACGCCCATCAAATCCGGCAATGTGGAAAGTGTGATGATCGACAATTATGCCGGTGGTGCGTTAGCCGCAGAGCATTTGCTGCAAAAAAAGTGCGTCCGTTTTTTGTATGAATATGCCACACGCTCCTGGCAGCGGCAGGAACGCTGCCGCAGTTTTGTCGAAAATATCAACCACGCCGGTTTTGAAGCAAGGCACTTTGTCCAATTGACCAGTGAAACATTGGAAAGTGTAACCGGCGAAGTTTTGTCCATGATCCTTGCGGGGCCGTTCCCCGTGGGGGTATTCTGCAACACCGACCGTTCGGCATTAAGGCTCTACGCCGCACTCTGCCGGGCAGGCAAAGCAGAATTGATCGGAAAAGACATAAAAATTTGCGGTTTTGACAATGTAACTGCCGCCGATGAAATCGGCTTGACCACCATCGCCCAGCCCTTTGAAGCATTGGGCGAAGCGGCAATGACTCTGCTGGTCAACCGCCTGACCGGATCAAATATTCCGGTAGAACATTGCATAAAACCTGTATTGTGTCCAAGGCTGACAACATAAACCTTTAACATAAAAAAACAAAGGAGCAAACTATGGCATTTTTACCTATCAGCGGAACTTTTCTTGACGGTATATCCTGCGATATACCTTCCAACAACTGGACACCCGATGTCTGGGAACGGGAATTTGCCCGTTATCAGGCCAACGGCGTGGACGAAGCCTACATCATCCGCGTAGGCTGGAACGACTCCATGATGTTTGACAGCAAAGTTATGAAATGCACCCTCTGTCCCGAAATGGATATGGTACAGCTGTTCCTCGACTTGGGTGCCAAGTATAATGTGAAAATCTATATGGGTATGTTTGATACCTACCGCTACTGGCGGCTGAACGACTGGTCAAACGAAGTGGCGATCAATATCGACTTGATCCACGAACTCAACGAGCGTTACGGCAACCACCCCGCCTGGTACGGCTGGTACATGAGCCACGAAGGCTCCATGGGCTTTCACCAGACCCAGATCTGGAAGCCCCTCTGCAAAGAAATCAAAAAGTTTGACAAAACCCGTCCCATCATGGTTTCGCCCCGCTACGCCGGGTCAAAGTGGAGCAAAGAAATACCCATCAGCCCGGAAGTCCACGCCAAGCATTTTGACTATATCCTCAATGATATGGAAGGCTTGATCGATGCCTACGCCCCCATGGATGGCCATGTGCAATTCAATGAACTTGACAGATATATGGCAGGCATGTACGAAATGACCCAGAAATACGGCGTCCAATACTGGAGCAATCTGGAAACCTTCGACCGGGATATGCCCTGGAGATTCCCGCCCATCGAATTTGCCAAACTCAAGTGCAAACTGGAAATCGCCGAAAAGTACTGCACCAAGATCATCTCCTTCGAGCTGCCGCACTTTATGAGCCCCGACTCCTGCTACCCCGGTGCTGGCCATCTCTACAACCGCTATTTAGCCTACGCCGAAAAACGCAAGGCTGAAGAAAAATAAGGGTCGGCACTTGGGGCGGGGAAAAAGACCTTTTAAGGAAAGGTCCTTTTCCCCCTCCTCAAACTCCACCCCCTTTTTCCAAACCTTTTCCCGGCATTTATCTATTTGCTCTGCAAATAGATAAATGCCATTCAAGTTTTAAAAAAGTTCCAATACAAAAGTTGATCATAAAGATTTTTACTGACCTACCCGCATTGGGAACAGAGCTTTTGA
>JAZMZK010000064.1:0-33231 GCA_045585955.1 Victivallaceae bacterium | reverse complement strand
GTCCGATGGGGGCTTGACCCTCTTCGGACTTTTTTATGGGTGAAAAATGAGGGATCTATGTTATTTGACAGATGAAAATCTGGTCAAAATGTTCAAAGAGGGCAACGAATGGTGTTTTAATGAAATTTATAACCGATACTACAATAAACTCTTAACTTATGCGGTATTTTTGATGAAATCGAGGCAAGATGCCGAAGAAGTTGTTAATACTTCCTTATTTAAGGCATTCAAGTATTTAAATAAATTCAGAGAAGAAGCAAGTTTGGCAACATGGTTGTTTCAGATTTTACGGAATCAGACATTCAGTTTGTATCGACTGAAACGCAGCAAAGGTGTTTTTGTCACCCAAAGTCTGGAAATTACAACTCCGGAGAAATCACCCTTTATAATAGAGATTACAGATAGTAAAAATCTTCCCGAGAATTTTCTCATAAGTCAGGAGATTGCAGAGTGTATTATGGCAGCTATAGATAATTTGCCGGAGGCAATGAAAGAAACTGCTTTCTTGTATCTGATTGAAAAACTGCCGCTTGATACCATCGCTAAACACTTGAATTGTCCGACAGGCACGATCAGATCAAGGACTTTCAGAATCAGAAAGCATATCAGCAAATTTCTGGCAGATTTAGAGCAAAGATAGAAAAAGTCCTAATGACAGGGGGCAGGCAAAACTGTTCGCCTGCCAGCTAAAAAAATCTGCAAATTATTTGCAAAATCTGTGTTTACAGCTACTTTTTAGAAAAGTTATGGGATGGCTGTGAAATTTATTCGCTGTTGTGTGTGGTCATTTCTTCTAATGCTTTTAAGGTTTGAGATACTGCCAAATCACCGGCTTCCGGTTTCAGTACGTATTTTCCCATAAGCTGCCGGCAGTCAACTTCATATCCACCGATTGCAATTGCTCCCTTGTCGGGCACATAGCCATAACAGCCGTTTACATTGCTGCAAAGCAGATTATATTTAAACGGACCATATTTACGCAGCCTTAATGAAAATACAGAAAACATTTCATACGGAAATGGAATCAATGCCAACGACCCGATTTGAACAATAGTTTGGGGTATTTCGATTGTTTTCTGCAATGGCTGCTGCCAACTTTCAAAAGCTTGTTTGGCTACATAGTATTCACGCGGGAAAAGCTTATCGGGAGCAGACTGAGCTTCATGAAATTCTATAATTGCTTTTGCCGCTTCTGCGCTCATTGGTATTTCCTGGGGCAGAGTGAGTTTTGAGGTATGGACTTTCAAAGGTAAATCGCTGCGGAAATCACGCATATTCATCAACAAACTCAATGCATCTGATGCGGCACGGTAACCGACCTCTTCCACGGATTTAATGCCGTCGCCCTGGCCGGCACTGTATCCGAACATAGTTGTACTTTCAAGCCACTTATTGGTACGGGGACCGACATCACCTATTGCTCCATTGATAAAGATGACCGGTACCTGATAATATTCCCCGATGCGCTTACGCATCACTCCGCACCAATCACTTGAAATATCTGGAGTTGCTCCCATGGCAGTATTATGTGCACTGCAATGGATCAACACACCGATATCCTGATTGTTTTGAACATCTTTAAATTTTACCGCAGTCATATTGCTGTCATACATAGCAAATGGATCTGCGTGAAAGCCTTCAATAAGACCATTTTTGTTCAGTCCGCGGCGGGAAACCCCGGCTTCGGTCTTTCCTCCAGCAATACATACCTTTGTTTCCTGCATAGAGCGTTGTGCTTGACAAACAGCCTCTACAATAGCCGGAATAGATTTTTCAGCATACTCCATACCTTTGTTTTCCGGATCAACTGTTGTTCTGCCAATTGTACGCTGATCAGTAGTGTGCGGTGCAGAATGAGTATGTGTGCAGCTGAAAAGAATATTCTGCTCCATAATGCCGGAGGCCTGACTAACCGCCTGACAGAATTTTTTGGTTATATCTGCACCAATAACACACCAATCCAAAGCAATTATGGCTGCTTCGGTATCACCATCTTTTATCACCATGGCAATCGCAGAAAGCGGGGAATGTACTGCATTTGCCAGGCGTTTGGGCATACCATAGCCGGTCAGATAAATACCCAACTCCGGAGTTATGTCGGAAATTGCAAACCCTATTTTCATTTTTATTTCTCTTTCTTCAAACAATTCATTACTGAAAAATATAAATCTGATTATTTGTTGAGCAGTTTACGCAAATGAGTCAAGCTTATAACTGCACTTTCAAAAGGATCGATTTTTGAATAATCCTGCTCATAAATCAGCCATTCTGCCGGAGTATCTGCTGCAGCGGCAATACATCCTGCCAAATCAATATTACCATTGCCCAACTCGGTAATGGAGCCATCTTCAGCCATATCTTTCATATGAATCTGCCAAATGCGGGAACCCTGTTTTTTTATATACTGCACAGGATCTTGACCGCCTTTTTTGACCCAATAAACATCCAATTCAAAACCGACCTTCCCGGGATTGGTCTTTTGTATGACATTATCCAATCCGCAAGATCCATCAGTATATTGCTTGAGTTCCAATTCGTGATTGTGATAAGTAAAACGCAAACCATTGCGGGCAGCACTGTTACCCGCTTCATTGCAGATGCCGGAGGTTCGATCTTCGTAATCTGCATAATTTGCTTTGGTACGGTCGCCGCCGCAGCTCGTCGTTACAAACGGAGACTCAAGAACAGCTGCATATTTGTAAATCTCATTTTCCGGATCAATCAAATCCAGTGGTCTGCCATGAATACCACAAACTTTCAAACCTGTTTCTTTGAAAAACGCCGCCAATTCATCTGGTGCCATATCTCCGAAATAAAATGCAGGTTCCACGGCGTCACAGCCCAGTTTAACCAATTCTTTGCATACGCCTTTAAAATCTTGTTGAAGAGCTTCACGAATGCTGTAAAGCTGAATACCAATCTTGAAATCTTTCATTTTTTCCTCTTACAATTATTTTGCCACCACATTTTTATTGGCTTGACTGACAATAATGCGATCAATAAAGCATCCGTTGGCTTTGGTTGAACCTTTGACGTAAGCCGGTCCCTGCAATTTGCAGGATACAAAAATATCTGCTGGTTTGTCAGGATTGCCGGCATCATAAGTCTTATCCAGCTGTACCGGTGTCAAGCCCCACGAATAGTGACCCCACATGCGAATTTTTTCGGTCAGTTTGATGTCGCTGATTTTGTACCAGTGATATTTTTCATCTTGGGGCGGTTTTCTGATGGTCAAACGGGTGACAAGTGCTTTTTTTGCACGATCATAAATACCGATTTCAAACGGCTTGTTATGATCGTCACCAATATATGCTGCCGTTTTCCCGTCAGCAGCTTCGGCATCTTCCGTAATCTTGCATCGTGGCGACAGTATTTCAAACTTTGACCAGATAAAATCTTCATAGATCGGAATATTCTGCAAAAAATCAGGCACCGCTGCTGCTTTTGCTCCTGGGGAGTTTGGAGTGATGTTTTTGTCTGCCGGTGTCACAATAATACGGTCCATAAAAGTACCGTTGTTTTTGGTAGAACCTTTCACATAAACGGGGCCTTGCAGTTTGAACGAAATATATATATCATAGCGTTGTTCCGGATTACGGGCATCATAAACATTTTGCAGGAAAATCGGCGTCAATCCCCAGGATGCGTGTCCCCACATACGCATATTGGCTGTGAGCTGTATGTTGGAGAATTTGTACCAGTGATATTTTTCATCCTGAGGCGGCTGATGAAATACTTTGCGCGCAACGACTTTTCTCTGCTGATTCTCATACAGACCAAGTTCAAACGGCTGCATAAACTTACTGTCAAAATAGAATGCGGTCTGACCGCCGGCGGCCTCTGCATCCTCAATGACCTGGAACTTAATCCCCTGGGTATTGAATGTTCCGGCAGTAAAATCTGCTGTAATGGGGGTGTTTTTCAGGAAATCCGGCACTTCGATCACATTGATATAACTTTTGTAAAAAGTTTCATTGCTTTTCCGGATAGCCGCACGGGTGAGATTGGGCCGGTAATATTGTTCCTGGTAGTATTTAATTGCAATAGCATCAGCAGCTTCTTTCCAGCGTTTTGCTACCATTTCCCGCTCAAATATTCCACCTTGATCTTTAAGTATTTTAAGAGAAGGTTTATTGAGCATTAGTGAATCAAAGGGAAAGCGTTCCTGACGCACACGGACAAGATATTCCGGATGATTTTTTACTGCATTTTCTGCTGAAGTAAGCAGCCGGTCAGCGTCAAGAACTAACGCACGGTCAAGATATTCGCGCCGCTGGAAGCTGAAATGCGAGATACCTTGGGGATTTTCGGCAAGGCGTTTTTCCAGTAAAGCAAGCAATTTTTCCATATATTCAGCTGCCGGGCCATAATATTTAACCATAAAATCTTTGATCAGAGCTTCCACATTCTGCTTGGGGTCTATCAGTAACCTCATATGGGCAAAATGTTCCAAATCTGCAAAACTCTGGATTGCGATACGTCCGCTTTCGTGTATTTCACCTTCCAGATATGCATAAATGACTCCATTATCAGCATAATAACGCAAATCTGCCGCATGGGCACGAATCGTTGTGTAAGGAGTTGCTACTGCTTCAATATATATTCTGCCATAATCCCAGACGGCAAATTTATCGGCAACTTTCTGCCATGCTTTGATTTGAGCGAATGCTTTTTTATTGGCGGGATGGGTAAGGGGCAGCATATTTTCGCGGATACCGATTTTCGAAAATTCATTTCCCAACAGAGTCAGCCGTATGATTACATTATCACGCGCTTTGATATTTTTCGGAGCATCTGCCAAATACATATAGGCTTCTGTTAAAATGTAAACATCCGGATAGACTTTGGCGACTTCCGCTGCTATTTCATTGACAAATTCAAGTTGAGCCCCTGAATTTGCTTTATATTTTTTATACAATGCTTTACAGCCATTGCATTGGCAATATACAGGATTATCGTTGACCGAAAGAGCATAGATACAGGGCGCATAGGTTCCCGGGCGGGTCTTGGCAATGTTTTCCCGATCAGAACGGATATAATCCAAAAGCGTTTTCAAAACTTCTTTCCGGGCTCCGGGATTGGACATACAAATCTGTCCTGGACCTCTGGAATTAATTGCTTTCAGGCGGACACCGTTCGTGTTGAGAGCATAGTATTCATCATTTTTAAAGTTTTTGCTGAAATAATGAAATGTATGCACCCCACCAGGTTTGCCGGCAAAATCATACCAACCGAATTTATCTTGCGGATAGACAAAGCTGCGGTTATGAGTCCAGAATGGATTGAAAGTGTAAATGCCTATTGAAGAATTCCGGAACGGGAAGTAGGGTTTTCCGCTTAAATTGATATTTTCAGGCAGAGAAATCGTATTTTTGCGGTCAATATATTCCATATCCACTGCATATGCCCGGTAATTGGCAAATCGTTCCAGAAATTCCAGAGCGCCATTATACACGCCGCGTAAATCAGAACCGGCAATCTGAATAAGCCGGTGAGTTACCTGACGGATCGACCATTCTTCAGCATCCCATTTTTTGCCTGGCGTACTCTGTAAATTTTTATCTTTCTCTGACCAGCCAAGAAAAACTGCCGGGCTTTTTCCATCCCATTGAACTTCGCTTAACATATTGATATTTTTGCCGAACGCTTTGCTCAACTGCTGCTGCATAACGCCGCCGATATATTTTATTGAGGCATCGGGATTATTGCAGATCACAATATTCCAAGTCGAATCAATTTCTGCTGCATGGGTGCAAAGCATACACAATGCAGCAATCAATGTAAAAAGATATTTCATAGTTTATATATTTCTGTTTCTGATAATTAGTGGTTTATTCCGGCATTTCCGCATAATCGCCATCTTCGCAATCCCAGATGTTGAACATATTGGACATACCTTTGTTGACGCCAACCTTATTTCTCCATTCGGCATGACCATCAGCGAACAACTGGTTCAAACCTTTGCCGTGAGCACCTTTATCGCCGATACTTATATCAATCTGACTGCCGTTATTGTACCATTTCAGCAAACCGTCAAGTTTGCGGGTCCCATTGGCATTGATGCCGCTGGTCCAATGGTCTGCCATTATCAAAGTTTTACCGGGTTCAGGCAGATTGCTGGATCGGGAAACTTGCAAATGATAGTTCGCTTTGTCTTTAAGCGATGCCCAGGCAAATTCATGACCGAAGTGCGCACTGTAACCATAACTGTAAACAAATGGGTAATAATTGTAAGAAAATCCGGGAGCGGCATCAGATGGACACATCAGGAAGGAATATGAGATCGGCACTTTGTTATCAAGCCCCTTGATGCTGGTCTTTATTGTATCGCCAAACCATTTTTCAAGAGCCAATTTATCAATCCAGCTCTTCCCATCGGGATTTTTTCCACTCATATAGTAATCGCGATTGTCATCAGAGTAGATATTCCAATGAATCGCAAATTGTTTGAGATTGCTCAAACACGATGCCGATCGACCGCGTTCTCTGGCGGCAGATAGGGCAGGCAAAAGCATAGCCGCGAGAATGGCAATAATAGCAATAACAACCAGCAATTCGATAAGCGTAAAAGAATATATCGTATTTTTTTTCATTATTCATCCTCCTTCTGATTATCATTTTGTTAAATAAAACTGCTTTTTTACAAGCTGAATTTCAGTAATTTTCAAATATATCAATCACAATAGTAATGGGTCATTACTTTTTCAAAAGCATCGGCAACCATTGCGGTTTCTTTTTCCGGAAGCATCAGCCATTGCAGCTGACAAACCAGCAAGCGGTTGCAAACTATTTCTTCTGCATTGGCATTACTTTCGATCCTGTACATATCTTCCGGAACACTCCACAGATTCTGGTGATACATCGGCCGTCCCCAGCCGCCGCCTATTCTGCTGATACCTTCGGCTTGAAGTGCCAACGCTATATCCGAACGGGTGGTACCCTGTTTCAGACGATCAATATCAACAATGACACTGAAGATATAATAACTTTGGCGGGTAGCATGTTTGCCGCGTGCCTGAACTTTTATTCCGGGGAGTGCATCAATGCGTTTTCGCAGATATTCTGCGTTGCGTTCACGCATAATGGTATCTTCTTTAAGGTGTGCCAGCTGCCCGGAAAGAATAGCTGCCTGAAATTCAGTAACCCGGTAATTACGGCAAATAAGTCCCATCGGCGGCGGCGTCCCTTTCTGGCCTTGTTTGGAACCGATCTGATAACCGATATGCGAAAGCCGTCCCAGCTTTTCGGCTAATATTTCATCATTGGTAATGCAGGCACCACCTTCTCCAGAGGCAATAAGTTTGCTTTCCTGAAAACTGAAACTTCCGATATCTCCCCAGGTACCGGTATGTCTGTTGCGCCACTCACCACCATGCGAGTGTGCACAATCTTCAATAACTTTAATATTGTGTTTGGCGGCGATTGCCAGAATACGGTCAAGATCTGCCATAGATCCGAAAAGGTGAACCGGGATAACGGCTTTGGTTTTAGGCGTGATCGCCTGTTCAAATTTTTCTGGATCCATACACAGAGTATCCGGTTCAATATCCACGATCACCGGGGTTGCGCCGGTATATACTACTGCTTCACCAGTGGCAAGCCAGGTGTGAGCCGGCACGATCACTTCATCACCCGGACCCACCCCGAGAGCCAACAGAGCCAGTTCCAAAGTAACGGTTCCATTGGCCATCATTGAACAATATGCAGCGCCGGTATAGGCTGCAAATTCTTCATTGAACGCCAATTCTTCGCTGCCGTAAAAAGACCAGCGGTGGGAATTGTAAATTTGCAAAAGTTTTTCGCCGGTCTGTTGATAAATCGGCGGCCACGCAGGCAGCGGAGCCGGTTGGGTAAAAACAGGATTTCCGCCTTCTATTGCCAATTGCGACATAAAATCCATCTCCTTGATTTTTATCGGGTTTACACAAAAAAGTTTTTTCTTCTAAAATTTACTTGAAAAAATGCTATTTTCAAGTATATTTAAGAAAAGCCTGTTGATAAAAACAATCATTTTGTTGATAAAAAAATGCAAAAAGAAGAGATCGCCCAATTATTATATTCCAGAAAGCCCTATCGGATAATTTCAAACTTTATCAGCGAATTACCGGTTGTTGAGCTCACTCCGGAAGTACTGCAATGGCACCGCAACCAGGAGGAAAGTCATCCTTACCGTGAAATATTGGTAGTTTTAACGGGTAGCGTTACCCAGCAGCTGAATAATAATTTCTATCATGTTTTGCCAAATTGTATTTTGTTTATCGACAGCAGTGAACACCATACACTGGAATACAGTCAGGTCAGCAGCGGAGTAAACTGCTGGCTGGTATTGAGGTCAGGAGAGTTGTTTTGGAAGTTTGTTGAGTGTGAAAATGGTTCTTATTCATATTTGCGTCGGGGTATTCTGCCGCAAAAAACATTGTTCAGTGCACTGGAAGAGTGTTGGAACAGTTTCAGTAAAGAAATGACTGAATTAGACAAAAGTGCATTGCTTTCTGAATTACAGGGGTTTCTGTCGCTGATTCTGACAAATATAGGCAGACAGTTGACTGAACCGCAATCCAGTTTACGGCAAGCCAACGAAACAATAGCCCGAGCAGCCATTCAACAAGTGGTTGCCCATGTTCAAAATTTTTGT
The DNA here is from genome assembly GCA_045585955.1 of Victivallaceae bacterium. Taxonomy (GTDB): domain Bacteria; phylum Verrucomicrobiota; class Lentisphaeria; order Victivallales; family Victivallaceae; genus SIG78. Next base: position 24,596 of record JAZMZK010000064.1, on the reverse strand, counting down.
GATTGTACAGTCACAGATATGGCTCGTTTAGCAGGTTATTCACCGGTACATTTTGCGCGATTATTTCATCATTTTACCGGAATGCGCCCCAAAGAATATATAAATCTTATCCGTAAGAAAAAGTATGCTGAAATGCAAGGCGCAGTTCCAGTAAAACAACTTGCCGAAATTCTTGGATTCGGATCGAGTGCAGCATTGGCACATTGGGTCAAGCAAAATCATTTGAATTGAACCACGGCAAAAGCATTTTTCAAAAAAAATAAAAAATCAATGCCATATTATTTAAAATCAAAACCACCGGCTTAGCCGGTGGTATGCACCACGCCTTCAAGGCGATGGTACCGGCAGCCCGACACGGACTTTGAATGGGTTCGCCTCACGCAACTATTTTTCAAGCTACTGCTGAAGCGGTGGCTTTTTTGCTTAATTATTCTTGCTACCCGTAAACGGGTCTATGTATTCCTTAAATGTCATTTGTTCCATAGCCTGATCTTCGGCTAATTGATTTTGTATATACTCTGTAATTGCGTGGGTATCTGCCCCGACTGTATTGACGTAATAACCGCGCACCCCAAGTGACGGTTGCCATACTTATACTTCAAATTTGCGTAATGGTCAAAAATCATCAGAGAACTTTTGCCTTTAAGATAACCCATAAATTGAGATACACTCAAATCAGGCGGAATACTTACAAGCCCGATCATATCAAATAAATTCGGAGTTGATTATTTCGGTTGGGATCTCCAGTTGAACAGTTTCGCCGGAAGTTCTGTTTTCCACAATATCCAGCAAACTTTTTACGGCTTGAACTCCAATGTGCCACGGATGCTGATCCACGGTCGGGATCGTGCAGTAGTTGGCAACTTCGGGCAGATTTCCGAATCCGCTCACACCGATTTGCCCGGGACATTCAATATTTTCAGATCTGGCTGTTTTGATTATCCGGCAGGCTATATCATCGCTATCGGTGGCAATAAAGTCTACATCGGGAAACAACTTTGTTATCTTACTGAAAGCCAGTTTTATTTCGTGTACCGATCCGCCGTGGATGAACAGGCACCGCTTGGCAGCGTCGTTGATATTATGGTCACGCATTGCTGACTCAAACCCAGCCATGCGTTCCCGGCGGTTTTCGGCGTAATTGACACCTACGCAAACGATTTGTTTCTTGCCAGCAGCAATGATCCGGGTCATCATTTCATACGCCGCAGCATAGTTGGCACAGGTTACCGAATGGTGGTTACGGCTCTCGGGAGTATTTAAAACACCATCGAGATAAACAATTGTTTTCGGGTAATCCGGCGGCATCATGTCTAAAAGAGAACTGAACCCTATAATTCCGACACAATCTGAATTTTTAAGATTATTGAGAATATCAGCCATTCCGGATATCTGTGGCCGCAAAATTGCCATGATGTACCCTTGAGCGTATGCCTCTTGTGCGGCTCCGGCATACACCCGGGTATTATAAACAGTAGAAAGATTTTCGATAGCCGCTATCCAGCCTTTCGGAAATTTTGCGATGTTTTTTACAAATGTACCACTTCCGCGTTTGCCCCGCTCAAGCAACCCTTCGGAAGCGAGTATTGAAACAGCTTTGTTGGCGGTTATACGCGATATACCGTAGCGGTTTTCGATTTCGTACTCCGATATGAATCTCGCTCCCGGCGGATACAAACCGCTGGATAAAAGTTTGCGTAATTCTGCGGCAAGATCATTTATTTTACTCATATTTTCAATCTCCTTATTTTTGACAGTAATATACTCCTTAAAAGCAGATATGTCAAAGCAGATATGTCAATAAAAATTAAAAAAATATGATACATATACTTGATTTAAAGCATTTTTTATGGTATAAGTAAACATACTTGCAGGGCAAAGTAGATATGTTACTTTTTTTTATCAAAGGAGAAAACTCACCAATGAAAACACACTTTCTCAACTTGCTGACAGTGTTGTTGGCGACAGCTGCGCTTACCGTATCTGGCGATGCTGTGAAATTTATTGACGGCTGGAAAACATGGAAAAATGCCCGTATTGCCGCCGAAAAAAATGAAGGCACCATGCAGGTAAATGTTGTAGCCAACGCCAAAGGCAATTATGGGCAGATATATCGTACTGAGCAAGCGATGCCGGAAGGCAAATATTTCCAGATCACAGTGGATAATATGGAAAACAGTCAGGCATTTTCCTGGCTTTCCAGCCCCACAGTAAAGCGTTCTTTCGGCGTATTGTTTACCGGGGTAAACACTTTCAGTCCCCTGGTAAACAAGAAATTCACTATGTCGATATGTCAGAATGGCAACCGTAAAAAAAACGGAGCCTGGGTAAGATATGACAGTTACAATATATCTGCAGCCCCGGAAAACAGTTTGGTGGCAATCAAAGAACCTGCTGCCGAAGCCTTGAAAGTTGGCGATATTCTTAAATTCAAAGTCTTCCGCAGCACCAGATGTACCGATCCGGTCAAGATAAGAATTTTTCTTGCCGAACGCAAAAAACGCAGTATGCAGGCATTCAAGTTGAGCAAAACTGATTTCGTGGAAGCTGTTTACGATGAAGCAGCCAAGTGCTATGTTGCCAGTATGAAAGTTACGGAAGATGCTTATTCGTTTGATTCTGCCAAAGCCGGTAAATATATGATGGCGGCAACTGAACTTGACGGCACCCACAGCTACTATACTATGCCTTTTGCGGTAAAATTGGAAACTGAACACAAGCTGCCTGCTGCACTTTTTTCCGCAGATTCTCCCGAAACCCGTGAAAACCGTCAGGCGTGGTACGATCTGGTATTGAACAAAAAAAATCTGGCGTTGAAAAAGCCGGTAAAGCTTATCCCCAAATCCAACTACCGTATCACCAGAGATAAACCCGGCGTTGCCAGTAAAGATGCCACCGACCTTACCGATGGCTATATTACCACAATGAATACTGACAAAATCTGGTTTGACCAGCGGGCAGTTGGATTTTTTGCAGACGGAAAAGGCGCAACCAATACGGTATATCTCCGGCTTGATTTAGCTGACATCCAGCCGGTAGATTATATTGCGGTGCGTGCATTGGGCGGTGCTGCCTCCGGGTTCCGTTATCCCAACAAATTTGAGGTGTTTGTATCTAAAGACAACAAAACATTTTTCCGTACCGCAGAGTTGGTCAAACTTGCTCCTGCCGAAGCCAATCAGAGCGATTTTGTAACAACTTTTTACTATCCGGAAGAACGGCCGTGGTCGCAGAGCGTATGCAAAACCTTCAAACTTAATGTAAAGGCGGATGCCCGTTACATTATCGTAAGAGTTGCACTTGATACACACTTTTTCAGCGACGAAATGGCTGTTATTGCCGCCGATAACAAAGGCGCAGATTTCAACAATGCTTACAGCAGCAAAGGTCTGGTTTTCCCGCAAGACGATCTGACCATCCAGCCCCGGGTCGCAGAATTGGCAATCATTAAAGGTGTTGCAGCTCCGCAGACTTTGCTGGTAAGTGATTTCCGCAGTGCCCCGCAGCCGCTTAAAAAGGTTACAGCAGTGCTTGATCTGCCGGAACCGTTGACCATTTTCAGAGCCAATATTGAAAAAGTTACCATCGGCGGCAAAAAATACAACCGCTGCCGGGTTCCGTTCCGCAAGGATATGCGGGTTAATCCAATTTATATACTTTCGCCTGAAAATACGCCCGATACCCTGCCGGATGCCTCTCTTTATGTTGAGTACGATGGACAAACCGGCTTCAAGCAGACCTTCCCGGTCAAGATCGTAACTTTGCCGGCATTTCAAACTTTCAAGAAAATCCCGGTCTGTCTGGCATGGATGACGACGGAAACGCTTTTTAAATCCTACCCCGATCTGCTGAAAAACTATAAGCATTTCGGTTTTAACGGTGCCGGGGTATTTCCCCGCTACTGGATCAAACGCGGTCAGCCTTATCCGCCGAAAGAAATAGCCAACACCGAAGCTATCCGCAAGGCCGGCTTGACTGTTTTTATGAACGAATCTCCCATGCACATAATGGGCAATAAGCAGAAGACCGGTTCGGAAGTTTTCTGCCAGACCGGCAAACCCAACCGGGTGATCTGCCCCAGCTATATCGGCAAGTTTTATGAAGAGGAAATGGAGCGCGTGGCAAAAAATGTAGCCATGAGCAAACCCGCTCATGTATTGCTGGATATAGAGTGCTTCGGCAAAGCGTTCAGCACCTCTGCGGCTGAATGTTCACGCTGCAAAGAGGGGATCAAACAATCCGGCAAAAACGAAGTTGATTACATTTATTCCTGCGGTACGCGGATGCTTGCAGACTTTGTCAAAGCTCTGGAAAAGGGAGCCAAAGAAGCCAATATACCCACCCCGCAACTGCACATGTACGGTCTTGACCGGGTGCGTAATCTGCACGGTATATGCCGGTTTACAGATGTTTATCCGGCACTCATAAAATCAGCCCAGCCGAGTTTGTATGTTGGCGGCCACCCGGAAGTGGTGCACCAGAAAATCCGCGAAAACCGCAAACTTATGAACAGCACTGATATTATGCCCTGGCTCTCCACCGGCTGTTATGGAGAGTACGACTCCTGTATGGTGGAACCCATTGTGCTGGAAGCTTTGATGAACGGTTCCTGCGGTATACTCAATTACTCGTTCGGCTACTTTGATACGCCGCTGGATTTCTACTATCACGCACTGGCGGTCAAGAAACTTGCCCCCTACGAAGAAATTCTGCTCAACGGCAAATTTATTGACATCGAAGGCAGCAATAAAAAGATGTTTTACAGTATGGTGCAGAAAGATGACGAAATGCTCCTGCTGGTGGGCAACTACTTCAAAGAAGCTCCGGCAACCATGGTAACGCTGCCTTACAGCAAAGCCGAAGTATTGGATTTGAATACCCAAAAGAGCTTTACAGCTTCCAGTAAATTCAAATTCAATGTTGAACCGGGCAAATTCAGTTTGTTTTATATCAAAAAGAAATGATTAAACCGGAGGAATTTTTTATGAGAAACAAGAGAAGTTTCACTTTGATCGAACTTTTGGTTGTGATCGCCATCATCGCCATTCTGGCAGCTATGCTTTTGCCCGCCTTGTCAGCGGCAAGAGAACGGGCTAAAAGCACCGAATGTCTTTCGCATCTCAAGCAAATCCAGCTGGGGTATACTCAATATTCAACGGACTACGCTGGCTGGCTGCTGCCGGCGTTTACCGCCACCAGCGGTAAATCAACCTCCGGCGGCTGGTGGGGAATTTATATGTTGGACTATGTTTCCGGTATTGTTACGTTGAATAGCGGCTCCTTGGGAGATTCTGCTGCAACTGATCCACTCTATGCAGTTTTTTCCTGTCCCACAGAGAGTGAGCCGATCGGCAAAGTTTACAGGTATACTCATTATATAATCAATGCACGATTTGTTTCTTCTTTGCTGTCAAGTTCCGGTGCCAAGGTTACCCCTATCCATGAAAGTAAAATCACTGATCCTTCCAAGGCTTTGATCTATACCGACAGTGGATTGCCGGATACTTATAGTTATCAGTACACAGATCACTTGAAACTGGGAGTAAAGCACAGCGGCGGAACATTGATCAACTGTGGTTTTTACGATGGACACGCAGAACCTTTGCCGTTTTCATATTGGAAAAATGTCCACGCCAATTTGTCGTGGGGCAGATAATTTAACTTTGATTTGATAATATTTTATATTTTCCGGACACCGGAAAGTAATTGCATTTTTATTTATTGAGATTTTTTATGGCTGAGATGAGAAAAAACTGGCACGATAATGCCTTTTTCGGCATTCATTACGATTTGCATGGACACATTGACGATCTGCCTGGGTTTTGCGGTAAGGTCGATGAAGAACAACTCTATCGTTTGTGGCAAGAGATCAAACCCGACTGGGTGCAATGTGACGGCAAAGGGCATCCCGGTTTTGCCACCTGGTTCTGCAAGACCGGCTGGTACACTCCGGAACTTGCAAAAGACGATGTAAGAGCTTATCGCAATGCATCCAAGCGGTTGGGCATTCCGCTGGGCATTCACTACTCGGGCTTGCGTGACGGTGTGGCGGTGCGTCACAACCCCGACTGGCACGCCGTCGGCAGCGATGGCAATAAGACCCGCGACTGCATCTGCCTTACCAGCGATTATGTGGAGAAACTCATGATCCCGCAACTGCTGGAACTTATCGACGATTACGATGTGGATGGCTTCTGGATCGACGGCGACAACTGGGGAGCTACGCCCTGCTGGTGCGACCGCTGCAAAAAAGAATTTACCCGCCGTACCGGGATCACCGAAATCCCGACCCAAAACGGCGATAAATATTGGCACAACTACATGGATTTTTTCCGTGATCTTTTTACGGAGTATGTAAACAAATACACCAAAGCTGTCCACGATCGCAAACCGGACTGCATGGTGTGCAGCAACTGGATGTATTCGGTGCGTCAGCCCGAAGCTGTTCGGGCCAATGTGGATTATTTGAGCGGAGATTTTTCGCCGAATTACGGTGCCGACCGTGCCGCCTTGGAAGGCAGATTTCTCGATGCAAGAAAAATGCCGTGGGATTTGATGGCGTGGGGCTTCACCCGCAGTACCCATTATGTGGATTGGGAAAGGACTTCGCTTTTGATGAAAACATTTGTGCATTTGAGTCAGGAACTTGCCGAAGCTGTCGCGCTGGGCGGCGGTACGATGGTTTATCTGGCTCCCATGCGGGACGGCAGAGTTTCCGAAGCTGAACACCGGGTGGTAAAACGGGTGGCAAATGAATTTGTGCATCCCCGGCGGCAATACTGCTTCAAAACTCAAAGTGCCAGCGAAGTTGCTCTGCTGCACCTTGCCGGCAGTTATTATGCCCAGAACAATCCGCTTTACAACCTTGGGTCATCCCACGACGGGCTGGAAGGTGCTTTGCATATTATGCAGGAAACCCACCGGAGCGTGGATATAATTTCCTCGGAAGATACTCTGAAGCGTTTGAATGATTACAAACTTATTGTGCTGCCGGAAATTGTTGAAATTACTCCTGAAGAAAAAGCGGCAGTGCTTGAATTCGCTGCAAATGGCGGCATTGTATTCGGTACCGGAGCATACTTTGCCAATGAATTTGCCAACGAATTGAATATAATTCCCGATGGCGAAGCGATTGCCGAACCAACTTACGAACGGGTAAATATGATCAATCACCGCCGCAGAACTGCGGTAAGATTCAACAATGAAGGCTGCGATATGATCTGCCCGGTTCAGCCGGTCAAACCGCAGGCAGGCACCGAAGTTTTGACCAACATATATCCGACCCGCGACGGTGAGTGCGAACCCGGTACGGTAAAACCGGTGGCAACTGTTGCCAGATACGGCAAAGGCGTGATCGCCGGGTGTTTCTGTCCAATATTCGGCTTGTATTCGCAAACGCACTACTATCTGCTGCGCGATTTGCTTGATGATATGCTCTGCCGAATCGGTTACGCCCCTGCTGTGCAGCTCGAAGCCCCGGAATATCTGGAAATGATTGAACGCAAGCGTGATAACGCCCATCACATAAACCTGATCAACCGCAGCGCAGTAGAGGTAATGAATCCCCGGAGGATCATAGCCACCAGTCTGGCGCCGGTCAACAATATAAAGATCAAGGTCAAAGACAACGGCGAATTCAGCAAAGTTACAGTGTTCCCGGAAGATGAAGGTTTGAGCAGCAAACGCATAGACTCCAACACCTGGGAAATAACACTGCCCAAGGTGGATATTCACTCGGTAGTAATGCTGAACAAGTAATTCAATCATTGCAAAAAACGGCTGCAACTGATATTTGCAATAGAGTTTTGTTGTGTTATACTACTGGCATAACAAAGGAGTTTTTATTATGGACGATAAACAATTTGAAATATTTTACCGTTCCAGTGCCGATGATTCCATGCAGCCGGCACTTTTTCAGAAAGCCCGCTCCAGCGAGCCGCGTCCGCTTTTAGTAGCACTGCATACCTGGAGCAATGACCACTTTACCTGTTCGTGGAAGACATACCGTGCCTGCTGTGAAGAACTGGACTGGCATTTGATCTATCCGGCATTCCGGGGGCCGAACACCCGTCCGGAAGCGTGCGGCTCGGATCTGGTGGTCAAGGATATCGTTTCGGCACGGGAATATGCCCAAAGTGTATGCAATGTTGATGAAAAACTTATTTACCTTGCCGGTGGGTCCGGCGGCGGACATGCCGCTTTGCTGCTGGCTGGTCGGCACCCGGAGTTGTGGACTGCGGTATCGGCATGGTGCCCGATCTCTGATATTGCAGCGTGGCACAAAGAGTGCGAATCCCATTGCCGGAATTATCACGACCACATTGAATTGGTCTGTCAGGGTGATCCGCAAACCAATGAAGCCGCCCGTACAGAAGCAATCAAACGCTCCCCGATAACTTATCTGGCATCTGCCGCCGGTAAAACTGTTATTGATATAAGTACCGGAATCCACGATGGCCACACCGGCAGTGTGCCGGTAAGCCAGTCGTTCAGAGCATACAATCTTTTGTGTTTGCCTTCCGACCGCTTTACCGATGATGAAATTGCTTTTATGACTGCAAACGAAGAGATTCCGGAACATTTGAAATATACCGATGTAAACGAAGAAACATTTGCCGAAAAGCCAATTCTGCTGCGTAAGACATCCGGAGCAGTACGCATAACGATTTTTGAGGGTGGTCATAATATCCTTGCCGGAGCGGCATGTGCCTGGCTGGCAAATCAGCAAAAAGCACTGATACCGGACTGGCAGCTGTGCAGCAGCATAAAAATCAACCAAGCCGAAGAGCTGGCACATTGACCCAATAATAACAGGATATTTATTTATTTATGAAGAGAAAGTATTTTTTTATGGCAGTAATCATTACCGTCGCGTCCCAGATCGTTTCTGGTAAATCGCTTTATCCGCAGGAGTTCAAAGTCTTTTTTTCTGACCGCATTGCAACTGAAAATGCCCAATCTTTGCGATATGAGGATGATGTGCTGGTGCTGGATGAAAAAATATCTGTCAAAGCTCAAAAAATGCGTATCAATGAAAAGAATATATTGGATCTGCGTGCAGTTGATCCAGAGAAAAAATTCAGCAAGGCCGCTATTTCGGCAGTTATTTATTCTGAAAAAAACGCTGTTTTGCGTATGGGCATGGGTGCTGACTGGTGGTTTGACTGCTACTGCAACGGCAAATATATTTTCGGTACCACCCAAGCAGGAAATCTTTTCTGGCCGCCATCGGTAAGCAGTTTTGTTTTTGAGATACCTTTGCGTGTCGGGCGTAATGAGCTGACGATCTTCACCCGTTCCGGTGAAGGCGGCTGGACTGTGGCGGTCGGAGAACCTCCGGCGAATGCCGATCTCAATCAAACCCGGCAGGAACCGTTAAAAGCTAAAGTGTTGTATGGACCTTATCTGACCAATCCTGCTCCGACTTCGATAACTGTAAGTTATGTGGTGCAAGGCCGTCAGCCGCTGGAGTTAGAATACCGCAAAAAAGGCAATAAAGTCTGGAAAAAACTGCAGCTTTTGCGTGGCGGTCAGCTTATTGAAGATGAGCGGGTCATGCGGTTTGATCTTACTGATCTGCACCCTGATACGGTTTATGAATACCGTGCTCTTAAACGCATTGGCAGCGAATTGCGCGATGCACAACCAGATAAAGTGCGTACATTCAAAACATTCAGCAATAAACCGCATGATTTCAGTTTTTGGATCATGGCTGATACCCAGACTCATAAACTGCACAAACTTGCCCAGCTGAAAAATCTGCTCCAAAAGCGTTCTGAACTGAAAAATGCCGATATGTTTGTGCATCTGGGGGATATAAGCAGTAATATGGATGATATTGAGCTGGCGTTGTTCGACAGTTTCTTTAAGGCCATTCCTTCCAATCAGCCCATCGTGGCGGTGCGAGGCAATCATGAATTTGACGGCGAACAAGCGGTGCGTTATCTGAAGTATCTCGGCAGCCGTGATCACAAAAGCTATCAGGCGTTCAAATTGGGCAATATATTCTTTATTGTTCTGGATACCGGCCATCATCTGCCCAAAGATTCCACTAACAGTTTTCAGAAGTATACCGGCTTGAATGAACTGGATACTTTGTTTAGCGAACAGACTCTCTGGCTGCAGGAAGTAGTCCAAACTCCGGACTTCCGCAATGCTGACTGCCGGATCGTTTTTGCCCACGTTGCTCCTCACGGACAGGTTGATACCTTCAAACACATGATCCCGAGATTGCAAAAAATGACGGCACCGCTTTTTAAAGGCTCTCCGGCAAAATATCCAGTGGATCTGTGGTTTGCCGGGCATACCCACGTTTACAAGGTGGTTCAGGCAGATAAAAACTGGCAGTTCCCGGTGCTGATTCCCGGCGGTGGTGGCAGAAAGTCAGGTGATGCGGCGGCGGTGCTGGTAAAAATCAAAAATAACACCGTCTATCTGGAAACGATCCACAGTAACGGCAAAACCAACGACCGTTTTGTACTCAATACCAAAGTAATCCCCGCAGTATTGAAACCGGTAAAAACTCTGCCGTAAAAAAGTATTGCAAACTCTGTTATACAGCTGCTTTATTCAAAAAGTAAATTTCTTAATGCTTTTCAAAAAATTTGAGTTATATATCACTTTTGTGAGATAAGCTCGTGATCAATAACTTGCCTCGCTGATCCTTCGGGATCGGTGAGGCTTTTCGTTTTTAAATTCTTAACTCAACAGGAGGTATGTATGAGAATTGAAAAGAAAACTTTGAATGATGCCCTGCGGGTGCTGGGCAAAGTTGTGTGTCATGAGGTGCCCGGATTGTAATTCCGACGATATAATTCCCTGGGATGACGGCTGCATTTGTCGTGACTGCGGCTGTGAGTTTGGCATTTCTAATGACGAGGAAGAGGTCTGATAAAAACTATCCATCCTGCTGAAAGTAAAAACTCTCAAAAGGATGGATTTTTTTGTTTATTACAGCATCGTTGCCGGAATAGTCAATATATCTTCTTTTATATGCGAGAGCTGGGGATAAAGACTTATTAATCCCCCAATTCCAACAGGCAGTTTGAATGTTTCCAGTTTAGAAAACTGTTTTACATCATTTTTATCCAAAGTGGCACTCTTTTTTATCTCAATCGGATAAAGCGTTTCATTTTCTTTGATGATGATATCTATTTCGCTGGGATTGCGCTCCTTGGTTCTGAAGTAGTATATTGCCGGTTCGAGGCCATTGTTGGTATAACTCTTCAAAATTTCCGTGATGCACCATGTTTCAAAGAAATGTCCGGCCATTGCTCCGGAAGCCAATACCTCCGGGGTTTTCCAGTCGGTCAAATATGCCATTAACCCGGTATCAAGAAAATACATCTTGGGCGTTGAAACCATTGGAGCTGATTGATTATTTTTGTACGGGTAAAGCAATTTTGCAATATTGGATGTTTCCAGAATGCTCATATATTTTTTTGCTGTCGGCACACTGATTCCGGTATCTCGGGCAAGATCAGAGTAGTTGAGCATTTGTCCGGAACGGGCGGCGGATGCTTTTAAAAACGCATAGAATACACTTAAATCAGCAACTTGTGCAAGTTTACGAACGTCCCGTTCAAGATAAGTTTGCACATAAGACTGAAAAAAGTAGTTCCAATATTTATCCGGATCACTGCTGCAACGCAGTTCAGGATATGCTCCCAGCCAGATATTACGAAAGAATTCTGCCGGTGTTTGTTCGCTCATTCCTGTTGTAGAAAAGTTTTCCGGCAAAAAAGGTACTGAAGCAGTATTGTTTATCTCCCGATTGGAGAGCCCAAGCAAGTTGAAAATCCCAACGCGTCCTGCAAGTGATTCCGATACGCCTTCCATCAACTCAAATTTTTGAGATCCTGTCAGCCAATACATACCCTTGGCTTTTTCCGGATCAGTTGTGCGTACTTCATCCACAATAGCTTTGATATAAGGCAGCAATTCCGGGACATATTGAATTTCATCAATTATTACCGGTGGTGGATTGTCTGCCAGAAACAATCGGGGATCTTCTGCCGCTTTGGTTCGTGCATCCAGCGGATCAAGAGAAACAAAACCACGCCCGGATTCTGCAATCTTTTTCAAAAAGGTTGTTTTGCCGACTTGACGGGCCCCTGTAAGAAGCAACACAGAAAAAAAGTTGTTTGCTTCCTTAAATGATTTTTCAAGTTCTCTAGGCACAAACATTGTCATTATCCTCCAATTTAAACTCTTACTTTAAAATAGCGCATAAATATTATTTTTCAAATTACGAAGTCATTTTTTCCCTCAAAAACAGAAATCTGATCACCCAACCACACTTTCTGGATTGGTGTAGATGGTATGGAAAATGTAGAATAATAGTGACTGATTGGGCTTAATATAACACAAAAATTGAGGATTGAAAACTCAAGATGGTAATAAATGGTAATGAAACAGAGAAATTTGAGGTAAAAAATGGTACGCCCACGGGGACTCGACAAAGCGGCGGAGCCGCGGCTGAGCCAGCCGGTTTATCCGGCTGGCAACCCCTTTAAAAAAGTCCGCGTAAAAGGCGGATTTTATCCGCTTTTTACCGCAAAGCGGCAGAATTTATGCAAAATTTCAGCTTGAAATTTATTTCAAAGATGAAAATTTGCATAATATCTGCAAGCGGACTTTTTAGTATAGCAGGGGAAATAAAGGTAAAAAAAAATGGTACGCCCACGGGGACTCGAACCCAGGACCCAATGATTAAGAGTCATTTGCTCTACCAACTGAGCTATGGGCGCACATAATAATCATTGCTGATTACTTTATTAATTTAATTCAAAAATCGTATTTGTCAAGCTTCATAGCAAAAAAAAACTCTTTTTTTTCATTTTTTTGCTTACAGCTGATGATTTTTTATGGTATATTATGTTTTGATTTATTTTAATAACCAACAACAGAGCTGGATTTTATGGCTAAAGCACTGATTCAGGATTTTACGCAAGGTGAACTCTTCAAACCTATGTTGAAGTTTTCCATACCCTTTATGCTTTCCAATGCCTTGCATGTGCTTTACAGTATGACCGATATGCTGATCGTTGGCAAATTTACCGGCAGTGCCGGGATCTCGGCGGTGATGAGCGGCGGTTTTCTGGTGATGTTTCTGACCATGACCGGTATGGGTATGGCTACCGGCGGGCAGGTGATGGTTTCGCAGCTTATCGGCAAGGGCGAAAAAGAGCGCTTGAAAACAGCCATTGCCTCGCTGTTGACCATGAGTCTGGTTATTGCGGCGGTGATGTCGGTACTTTCGGTGATTTTTGCTCCAAGGCTGATGAAACTTATGAAGATTCCTGCCGAAGCCTTTGCCGGGGGAACTAATTACCTTTATATTTGCGGCGGCGGATTGATTTTTATATACATATACAATGTTGCAAGTGCCATTCTCCGTGGGGTGGGCGATTCGGTGCGGCCGTTTAAATTTATGGTGGTTTCGGCTTTGCTCAATGTGGTGCTGGATCTTGTTTTTGTAGCTCTTTTCAGCTGGGGAGTTGCCGGAGCGGCTGCTGCAACAATCATCAGTCAGGCGGTGGCTATGCTGCTGGCTCTTAAATATTTGCATAAATGTCGCAAAGATTTTGGTTTTGAGTTCCGCTTCAAAGATTTTGTTTGCGATAAAACTGTGACTATTGCGTTGATCAAACTTGGCATCCCCTTTGCAATCAGATTCGGGGCGATCAATGTATCTATGATTTTTGTGGCATCTCTGATAAACTCTCTGGGAGTGGCGGCTTCGGCGGCATTCGGTATAGCCTTGCGGCTCGACGAACTTGCCAACAAGATTTCGCAAGGCGTGATGATGGCGGTATCGACTATTGTGGGGCAGAATATCGGGGCAGGAAACTTCCGGCGGATCCGGCTGGGGGTCTACTATGCGTGGAGTATCTGCGGGATCTTCTTCCTGGGTTACGGTTTGATCATGTATTTTTTCAACCGGGAACTTTTTATGTTTTTTACGGGCGACGAAAAGGTTCTGGCTCTGGCTCCGGTGATCGTGACCACATTGCTGTTGCACTACCCGGCTTTGCTTATTATGAAAGGTACAAACGGTTTTGTGCAAGGTATCGGCAATGCGTTATTCGGGTTGTGCACAGCGTTGTGCGACGGATTGATCTGCCGGATATTCTTCAGCTGGCTGTTCGGTATATATCTGAACATGGGGCTGACCGGCATGCTGCTGGGGTATGTGCTGGCAACTTACAGTACGGCACTGCCCAATTTATTTTATTTTCTTTTTGTACCGTGGCATAAAAGAAAAACCGTGATATAATTTTTTTGAGTAATGCCGACAATAAAACTGTTATGTCAGGCATTTTTTTGTATGAAACGATTTGCTCCAATAAGGAATTTATGAACAGTACCAAAACAGGCAATGCCAACAGCGTACAGCCGGCAGACAGCGTATTGATCGCCGCTGCGAAAAGTGGCGATGAAAAGGCTGTGGAAGCGCTTTTTGAGCGTTACCGGCGGCCAGTGTATGCTTTTGTCTGCCGGATGGTCAATGGCGACAGTATGACGGCTGATGATATTTTTCAGGAGCTGTGGATAAAAGTCCTGAACAAGCTTGCTCTGTATCAGGAAGACGGCAAATTCGCTGCATGGCTGTTTCGCATAGCCCGCAACCAGGTATTGGAACATTTCCGGCGCGAAAAGAGCCGTGCCAAGATCGGCAGAGTGACCGATGACGGCGAATTGCCGGAACGGATCAGCAATAATCATTCGCCGGTTTCGGCGCTGGCGGAAAAGGAATTGGGCGAAAAACTTGAAGAACTCCTGAATCGGATGCCGCCCGAGCAGAAAGAAGTGTTCGTAATGCGGCAAAATAATTTGAGTTTTAAAGAAATCGCTGAAATACAGAAGTGTTCGATCAACACGGCACTGGGCAGAATGCATAACTGTTTGAAATTTTTACGGCGCAACTTGTGCTTATGAGGTATTATTTATGGAAAAAGTAAAAAACAAAATTTTTTCGTGCGAAGATTGCGAAATGGCGATCATTGCCGGAAGCCACGAAACCGATCCGGCGGCAGCTGAACATCTGAAAAATTGTTCAAACTGCCGGGAGTTTGCGGAGTTTCAGGCAACGGTATTGCAAACTGAACCGGTTATCTCCGGGGATATTCCCGGTTTTGCCCAAATCCGTTCAGCGCAGCGCTGCCAGAAACGGTTGCGGTTCAGATATCTGAAATTTATTGTTTTGCCTACTGCTGCTGCGGCGGCATTGTGTATAAGCGCTGCCGGACTGTTTTGGCAGATGCAAAACAGTCGTGAACAAACTGTTGATGATATAGGTTATACTATTTTTGCAGATACTGATGCCTTTGTGGCACTGCTGGAAGAAAGCTCGGTGACTCTGGCGTGGGATCAGCCGACCCAGCGCAGCACCCAAGCCGGTAATCTGATGCGGGATCTGCGCGAAAGTTCCAACTGGAATATAGAATTATTCAACCCTTACAATGAGGAAATACAATGAAAAAAGTCTTTTATCTTCTGACCGCGGCATTTTTGCTGGCAGCTGTTCAAATTTCTGCTAAAGAAACTCATGGAAACCGCAACGGCGAGCGTAATCAGGGCAGGCGGCATGCAAGAATGTCTTTGCCGGTATACGCCGCCAAAACAGAAAATCAACAGCAGCTGACTGTCATGACCCCGGAACAGCGTGCCAGATTCGAAGCCACCCGCAAGCGCCGGTTTGAAATCATGGTGCTGATCGGAGCATACAAAATCATGCCGGCTGACCAGCGTGAAGCACTGAAAGCAGAACTGCTTAAACGCATTGAAGCAGATTTCCATGCCTCGATGCAAATGCAGAAAGCGCGCATCGCCAAAGCCGAAGCTGAATTGAAGAAACTGCGGACTGAACTTGCAGAAAAAGAAGCGCAAGCCGATAAACTGGTAGAAAAAGAGCTGGACAGACTGCTGAAAATGCCTGTGCCGGGCAATCGACGCTTTCCCCGGCAAAACAAAAATCTTCCGCAGGCTCCGGCTGCTAAATAAGCGCTGAACAGAAAAATTTACAGCTCAATACGCATATCATCTTCGGCAAAGATCACCTCTTTGCCCCAGGCTTTGCGGGTTGCCACGGCAGTTTGGGTGGGCAGATTTATGTAATCTCTGCCGTGGTGCATAAAAATTACTTTGCCGATTTGGCAAGCATCGGCTTTCCACTTGCCGCAGACTTCCCACGGGTGATGGTGACCGCTTTCCATCAAAACAGCGTCACAATTTTTGCTCCAGTCGGCAAACTCGTCGGGTGAACGCACATCGCCGGAGTAGACAATTACCTTATCTTGAGCGGTTATGCGGAACGAAAACGATCTGAAATCGCCGTTTTCAGCCTTGGCAAGATGTTCGTTGCCCCGGAATTCCACCATGATATCATCGTTTTTGAAAAATCCGCCGTCAGAAAGCACCTGACCGTTGATCTCCGTATGGAAGGGGTAAGACCCCACAACTCGGGTGAACGCATCAAAGGTTTCCAGCAATTCAGCTGTGGGCATAAAAAGATCCACATTCCGTGCCGTGGTATCTTTATAGTGGGCACGCATTTTCTGCATGGTGGAAAATACATTGAGCAAACCCGCCACATGGTCGTAATGGGGGTGCGATATAAAGATACTCTTTATACTCAACATATCCATCTGCGACAAATATGCCGTCCGGGAACAATTCTCCCCGGCATCAAAAAGATAAATGCTGCCGTTATCCAGCTCCAAAGCCCACGAAGTGTGATTACGGGTGGGGAAGGGTTCAGTGCCGGAAAGTGCTCCGAGAATGTGTATTTGCATAAAGTTGACCTTTCTTTTTATTTAGCTCTGTTCCCAACCTTTTTTCCCCTGTCCGCCGTAGCCTTGGCGAAGGCGGAAAACCTTTTCCCGGCATTTATCTATTTGCGTTGCAAAATAGATAAATGCCCTTTAAGTTTTGAAAAAGTTCCAATACAAAAGTTGATCATATAACTTTTTATTGACCTACCCGTATTTGGAACAGAGCTTTTTATTTCTAAAACAGTTTTAATATCACTTTTCCAGAATTTTATCTATTTCTTTATAGCCGATGGGATTATAGGCATAGTGCCCCATATCTGGTACACCGGTAATAGTCTTTTCTTTGTTATTTGTGCAATGGTTGAACGCCGCAAAAACATGGGCAGCGTGGGTATCGTAAAGCCCTACTGAAATGTGCAAGGGGCAGCTGATGCGGCGCATCATAAAAGCTCCGTCCACATAGTCAAACTTTCTGGCGATCGCTGTAATATCCTTTTTCTGGTAGAAATCTTTGGTGTAGGGGTTGGGCCAGGCGGATTCCACTTTGTTGCGGATGGTGTATTCGGCACTGCCTACCATGGCAGGAATGATGGGCACCGCCAGCGTAACACGCTTATCCAGCGCCGCCGCCGCCAGAGTCTGTGCCCCGCCCTGACTGCCGCCGTAAACGATCAGATCTTTGCCGTTCCATTCGGGGAGAGTCCGCACATATTCCAAGGCCCGCAAGGCACGCAAAAACATAAATTTGAACATTTCAAACTTTTTTTCGGCAGTTTGTTTGTAGGGGTTGCGTGCCGGATCGTTTAATATATCGTTGTAAAACTTTTTGGGCTGCCGGTTGGGCAGACCGTGGGCGTTGATATTCAGCGTTATGCTTCCGGGTTTGACGATGGCGACAGCAGAGCGGACTCCGGCACCGTGATACTGTACGATCGCCGGATATTTGCGGGATTTGTCTTTGGGTATGGTAATGATGCCGGAAACCGGTGCCGGGCCCACGCAGGAAAGTTTTATATCGTAGATCTCGTAAGCCTTATGAGCCAGAGCTTTGGACTCCACAGTGACCTTTTCCAGCACTTTAAGGGGGACTTTGGCAAGTTCGGCTTTCTGATCGTCCCAGAATTTATCAAAGTCAGCGGGTTCCTGCCGATGGATACGCTGTTTATCCGGGTCGGCAAAAAATCCGATACCATGTTTGCTGATCCTGTTTCTGGAATTGCGGGGATTTTTGAGCTTGAATTCAGCTTTGGGGTTTTTCCTGCTTTTTATTTTGCAAGCCGCATAAGCTCTGCCCGGCTCTTTACGGGCAATGCTCCAGACAAATTCCTTACTTGCAGGATGTTGGAGGCTCTTTTTCCCCTCGCCGTCGGAATGACAGACTATACTTAAATAAAGGTCATCGTCGGTAATAGGTTTGCCATCTTTCAATGCCTGAAGTTTCAGCGTAACAGTTTCGCCGCATTTAACGATGCCGTCAGCTCCGGCAGTGGAAGATGTTTTGATTTCGTAGCCGTAAGCAATGCTCACAAGTGCCGTTGTCAGAAGAGTGGTAAATAATTTTTTCATAGCTGTCTGCCTATTTTATCTTTAAAGCTGTTTTCAATACTGGTAATACATGTTCGTACATCCGGAAAAATCCCAGATCGTTGGGGTGGGTACCGTCGACCGTGCAACTGTCGCGTAAATCACCGGCAAAAAGCGTTTCGCCATCCACAAAATAGACATTTTTATCGCCGGAGGCAACTGCATTTTCATAGGTTTTGCGGATAACTTCCCGCCGCGCTTTATCGTTCTGATTGTTCCGGAAATTGCACTTTGAAAGGATGATGACCGGCAGTTCCGGCTGCATGGAGCGGATAATCTTGAAAAACTTTTCGTGAGTTTTCTGCAAATGTTTTACCGTGGGAGCGTTGTGGTCGTAATCGTAAACAAAACACGCCATCTTGAGCTTGCCGATAACTTTTGCCATGGCTTCTTCGCCCTTTGCCGAACCCGAAAAACCCAGATTTATCTGGGGAGCATCCACCGCCCGGCAGAGCATGGATGTATAGTTGTTGCCGGGGCGGGAGGCACAGCCGCCCTGGGTGATGCTGCTGCCGTAAAAGAGTACCGGATCGCTTATCCGGTGGGGGGTGGGGGCTTGGATGGTGCTGTTTTTCTCGATGCCCACTTCCAGACTTTCCACTCCGCCGTACAGCGGCAGATTTATCAGCCAATCCCGCATTTGCCGGTCAGGATTTTTGCCGATAAGGGCGTGGATGGATTTTTCGCCCGCCTTGGGCATGATGGTTTTCTGATAAATGAGTTTGCCGTTGTATGCTGCGTAAGAGTCGAATCCGGCACTGCCCGCCCGGGTCATGTGGCTCATATCGTAAGAATAAGCAAGTTTGGCACGGATAACGATGTTGGGCGAATCGGTGCGGAACCTTACGCAGGCTCCTGATGTGTGGTTGGCAAGAAACACCACGCCTTTATTGACTTCCCGGGCAGTCAGCGTGCGGGGGATCCGGTAAAAATCCCCCTTGTTTTCCTGCATAAAAGCCAATCCCTCAAGGGCAATGGGGGCTGATTTTACATTGTAATAAGTACCCTCAAACCTGCCCACGCCTTTGATCTTGAAATTACGGTCTATGGAGCTTATATCAACAGTTTTTTTGATATTTTCCGCTCCACAGAGTCCCGTAACGCCCAACAGCAGCAATGCTAACAATTTACGCATGATTTTACCTGCCATCAGCCGATATTTGCTCCGCTGGGGATGTCGCCTTCCACCGTTACCAGCGCAAGTTTCTTGCCGCTCTTGGCTGCCAGAAGCATACCGGCAGATTCCACGCCCCGGATCACGGCAGGCTTGAGATTGGCTACGATCACAATAGTTTTGCCCACCATTTCTTCGGGAGTGTAATATTGAGCCACCCCGGCGACCAGCGGACGCTTTTCGCTGCCGACTTCGATAGAGAGTTTCAGGAGCTTATCAGCGCCTTCCACGCGTTCAGCAGTCAGAACTTTGGCAGTTTTGAGCTTGATTTTGGCAAAATCAGTTATTTCCACCAGTTCTTCAGGAGCCACCACATTTGCCGGTTTTTCGGCTTTCTTTTCTTTGGCAGGTTTCTGACAGGCGGCGGGTTCTTCAACTTGTATACGCATAAACAATCCGCCCCGATCCAGCACGGTACTGCCGGAAAGGATATTCTTTTTGTCGTGCAAAGCCTCCAGCGTGGCGGGCAATCCGGAGTCCATACCCAGCATATCCCGCAGCTCTTTCATCTTGTTGGGCATTACGGGGTCCAGTAATACTGCCACCCGGCGCATAGCTTCGGCGGCGGTGTAGACCACTGTTTCCAAACGCTCGATGTTGCCGGTTTTTGCCAAAGTCCACGGGGCGGCGGCTTCAAAGTATTTGTTGCCCAGCCGCACCACATCCATAACTGCCGATATGCCGCTGTCCAGAGCCAGAGTACTCAAGCTCTTTTCCATAACTTCCAACGCCTTGTCGGCCGCGGCAAGCAGTTCGTTATCTTCGGCAAGCATTTCGTGGGGTGTCGGGATGGTGCCGTTACAGTTGCGCAGCGCCATTTTCAACACCCGGCTGGCAAGGTTGCCCAAATCGTTGGCAAGGTCGGTATTGTAGCGGTTGATAAAACTTTCTTCGGTAAAACTTGCATCATTGCCGGGGCTCATTTCCGCCATCAGATAGTAGCGGAACGCATCCACACCGCAGCGTTCGATCATATCCATGGGGTTGACCACATTGCCCAGACTTTTGCTCATCTTGGTTTTGCCGGTGAGCCACCAGCCGTGAGCAAAAATGGTTTTGGGTAACGGCAGATCCATAGCTTTGAGCATGGTCGTCCAGTAAACGGTGTGGGTCGTAAGAATATCTTTGCCGATAAGCTGGCAGCTGGCGGGCCACCACTTGGCAAACTCCGCATCGTCCTGCAAATAGCCCACGCCGGAGAGGTAGTTCAACAGGGCATCGAACCACACATAGCAGACATAATCTTTATCGAAAGGCAGCTCAATGCCCCACGCCAGACGGGATTTGGGGCGGGATATGCACAAATCTTCCAGCTCCCGGCGCAAAAAGCCCAGCGTTTCGTTGGCACGGAACTTCGGCAGAATAAAGTCCGGATGAGTTTCGATGTATTCAATGAGCCAATCCTGATATTTGCTCATGCGGAAAAAGTAGTTGCTTTCCACGATTTCGCTAACTTCCCGTCCGCAATCGGGGCA
This sequence comes from Victivallaceae bacterium, assembly GCA_045585955.1. GTDB lineage: Bacteria > Verrucomicrobiota > Lentisphaeria > Victivallales > Victivallaceae > SIG78. The sequence goes on along the minus strand of JAZMZK010000064.1, from coordinate 3,588 downwards.
TTTGCCATCCACCAGATCTTTTTCGGTAAAAAAGCGTTCGCAGCCCACGCAATACCAGCCGGTGTATTCGGCACGGTAGATGAGATCACGGTCGTAAAGATTCTGCAACACCTTCTGCACCACCGTTTTGTGGTATTCATCGGTAGTGCGGATAAAGCGGTCGTTGGTAATGCCCAACACATCCCAGAGTTCTTTGAACCGCACCACCGTTTCGTCGCAATGCTGCTTGCAATCCATGTTGTTCTTTTCGGCAGCTTTCTGCACCTTCTGACCATGTTCATCAGTACCGGTCAGAAAGAAAGTCGCATCCCCCGCCGAACGGTGAAAACGGGAAAGCACATCCGCTAAAACAGTAGTATAAGCATGCCCGATATGGGGCTTGTCATTTACATAGTAAATGGGCGTAGTAGTATAAAACTTTTTATCCATAAATAATGTCCTTTCTTTTGTTTGAGTAGAGGCAGGTACTTGAGGAGGGGAAAAAGACCTTTTGAGGAAAGGTCCTTTTTCCCCTCCTCAAACTCCACCCCTTTTTCCCAAACCTTTTACCGGCATTTATCTTTTGCACAGCAAAAAGATAAATGCCCTTAAAATTTTGAAAATGTTTTTACCCATCGCATTGGGAACAGAGCGTTTAAATAAACTTATCTATAACTTAACACAATTTTTTATTATTGCAATATCCGTTTGGCATGTTATATTACTAAAAAACAGTTTTTTTAGGTAATGTTTCATATTTTGTGAAACTGAAGTGTTAAATTATATCATCTATGATTATAAAAAACCACACAAGTTATGATTTGTCAAAGTCGACAAAAACATAGCGAGCCATCGGTGGATACAGCGTGAGGCAAGGTCGAGTTTTGCAATGCCCTGCCCGAGGGATCCGGCTTCGTTTTACTACGCCGTGACAAGGTGTACCTTTCGATCCGCCTTCGCATAAAGCTACGGCGGACAAGCCGAGGTGCAGGGTTGCGAGCCCGGCTCGAGATTGCCCGCGATGTGCCACCGCACTTCGATTTTTCACAAAAGTTTTTAATAGAAGGAGCAGTTATGAGTAGAAAAGCCTTGCCTGAACGCAAAGATATACCCGTGGAACTTACTTGGGATCTTACTTTGATCTATCCGGACAGTGATGCCTGGGAAAAAGATTTTATTCGTTTGGATGAGCTGGTAAAAGATTTCAATGCTTACCGGGGCAAACTCTCCGAAAGTGCCGTGATGTTGAACGATGCCATCGCTGCCTTGGACAACATGGAACGGCTCTTGGAAAAACTCTACACCTACGCCCACTTGAAGCACGATGAAGATACCGCCGAACCCGCCGCCAAATCTCTGGAAAACCGGGCTTCCGGCAAAGCGGCGGCGATCTCCGCAGAGTGTGCGTGGTTCGAGCCGGAATTGCTGGCGATAGATGATGAAAAAATGCAAAGTATGCTCTCCGAAAAAGTTCTTTCGTTCTACAAACCCTCCATTGAGGAACTTTTGCGGGCTAAAAAGCATACTTTAAGCGAAAAGGAAGAGCGCATTTTAGGTGCATTGTCCGATGTATTATCTTCCCCGGCAGAAATTTACGAGAGTTTGACTGACGCTGACTTGCGTTTCCCCATGGTACGCCGGGAAAATAAAGATAAAGTGGAGCTGACCAGCGGCAACTATATAAAGTTTCTGGAAAGTCCTGACCGCAAAGTGCGCAAACACGCCTTCAAAGCCATGTTCAGCAGCTACAAAAACATCATCAACAGCTGTGCTTCCACCATGGATGGCACGGTCAAAAAGCATGTGGTTTCCGCCCGCTTGCGTAATTACCCCAGTGCGTTGGATAAAGCTCTTTTTGCCGACGAACTGCCCCGGGAACTTTACACAAATTTGATCGAAAGCGTCCACCGGCACATACCGGAACTTACCGAATACCTCAAGTTCCGCAAAAAGAAGCTCAAGCTCAAAAAACTTGATATGTATGACCTTTACACGCCGCTTGCCAAGCGCGATGAGCATGTTTACACCTATGAAGAAGCTCAGGAAATGGTGCTGAAAGCCTTTGAAGTCATGGGCGAAGAATATGTCGCCACCGTAAAGCGTGCCTTTGCCGAACGCTGGGTGGATGTTATGGAGTGCCGCCGGAAGCGTTCGGGAGCCTACTCCAGCGGCTGTTACGATACCGTACCTTATCTCTTGCTCAACTTCAACGGCACTTTGAACGATGTCTTTACGCTGGCTCACGAGTTGGGCCACAGTATGCACAGCTATTTTTCCCACAAACATCAGGAATACCATTACGCAAGCTACCCGATTTTTGCTGCGGAAATCGCTTCCACCACCAACGAGCTGCTGCTGCACGACTATCTGATGAAAAAGTATGCCGACGACCCGGCAATGCAGTCCACCTTGCTGGTACATCTGATCGACGAAGTGCGGGCATGTATCTACCGCCAGACCATGTTTGCGGAGTTTGAGCTGGATATCCATGAACTCCGGGAAAAAGATGTGCCGCTGACCGCCGATTTATTGTGCGAAAACTACTATAAACTCAACGATAAATATTACGGCGGAGCCGTCAAAGCCGATGAGCTTATCAAGTACGAATGGGCAAGGATACCCCACTTTTACTACAACTTCTATGTTTTCAAATACGCCACCGGTTTGTCGGCAGCTATGAAATTCGCCGCCAACATCCTCTCCGGCGACACAACTTTGAAAGAAAAATATTACTCTTTCCTGAAAGCCGGCGACAGCAAAAATGTTCTGGAAATATTGAAAGATGCCGGTGTGGACTTTATCAACTACCCGGTGGTGGACGATGCCCTCAAAGATTTCGGCAAACTGGTCAAACAGCTTAAAAAGGTGCTGTAAAATGTACGAAGAACTTTTTGAATTACTCAAAACCAACAACTTGCGTCTGGCGGTCGCCGAATCCTGCACCGGGGGGTTGGTCAGTGCGGCAATAACCGATATACCGGGGATCTCTCAAGTTTACGCCGGGAGCATCACCAGTTACGAAAATGCGGTCAAAGAGCATTTGCTCAAAGTCCCCGCCGAAGTGCTGGCAACGGTGGGTGCCGTCAGCGAAGAGTGTGCAAAGTTTATGGCAAAAGGTGTTGCCGAAGCTATGAAGTGCGATGCGGCAGTTTCCACCACCGGCATAGCGGGGCCCACCGGGGCAGTGCCGGGCAAACCGGTGGGTACAGTCTGCATAGGTTACTACATAAAAGGCAAGGTTTTTACCGAAACCAACCACTTTACCGGCGACCGCAGCCAAGTGCGTAATGCCGCCGTAAACCGGGCGCTGACTCGCCTGTCCGAATTGCTGAAAAATATAAGTGAATAAAAATATGTTATTGCCTGTGTAAAAAGATATTGGCAACAGGCATAAAAAAATGCTTTGTTCCCGATAAAGGTTGATATGGGAGCCTTGGGAAAGAGGGAAAAACCTTTTGCTGGATCGGTTCTTTCCCTCTTCCCAACTTGTCACGGCGTAGCCCGCAGGGCGAAGACGGAACCCCATCACCCTTTTCCCTTGTCCGCCGTAGCCTTGGCGAAGGTGGAAAACCTTTTATTGGCATTTATCTATTTGTTGCACAAATAGAT
>JAZMZK010000063.1:0-26733 GCA_045585955.1 Victivallaceae bacterium | reverse complement strand
CCCCTCCTCAAACTCCACCCCTTTTTTCCAAACCTTTTCCCGGCATTTATCTATTTGCTCTGCAAATAGATAAATGCCATTCAAGTTTTAAAAAAGTTCCAATACAAAAGTTGATCATAAAGATTTTTACTGACCTACCCGTATTGGGAACAGAGCCAAAATCAAACTTCCAGCAAACGCTTTTGCAAAAGCGTGTATCTTACTTCGCTGCGATAGTTTGCCACTGCCATTTCCAGAGCTTTGCGGCTGCCAACGATTATCAAAAGTTTCTTGGCTCTGGTCATGGCGGTATAGAGTAAATTCCGCCCCAGCATCATGTAATGGCTGCTCTGCATGGTCAATATGACCACCGGAAATTCGCAGCCCTGGGACTTATGCACGGTCACGGCGTAGGCGTGGACCAGTTCGGAAAATTCGTCGGAAGTATACTTTATCAGCCGTTCATTATCAAATTTTACCGCCATTACCCGCTCTTTGGCGTTGATATAGCGGATCATGCCCATATCGCCATTAAAGACATTTTTATCGTAGTTATTGCTTATCTGCATAACTTTATCGTCTAATTTGAATATACGCTCCCCGGCTTCCAGAAAATCTTTCTTTTCCGGATTCAGCAGCTTTTGCAGTTCGGCATTCAAAGCCACCGTGCCGCACAAAGTCCGGTTCATGGGGGTAAGGATCTGCACAGCTTCCAACGGGTCGTAGCCGAAGCGTTCGGGGATGCGTTTCAGCAATTTTTCTATAACTTTTACCGCAGCGGCGGGGTCATCCTGATCTATCCAGTAAAAATCTTTCAGCTCGTTGGGATCGCTGTTTTCGCCTGCATAAGGCAGCAAACCGGAGTTTACCCGGTGGGCGTTGGTGATGATCAGACTTTCGCTGGCCTGCCGGAAAACTTTCGTCAGACGGCACACCGCAAAATATTTGCCGCATTCCAGAAAGTCAGCCAATACTCTGCCGGGGCCCACCGACGGCAGCTGGTCGGCATCGCCGATGAGTACCAGACTTGCCCCGGTGCGAACCGCCCTGAATAGTGCAACTGCCAGCGGCAGATCCAGCATGGAAATCTCGTCCACTAAAATAATATCCGCTTCCAGCGGTTTTTCTGTATCAAAAGTAAAGGTGTTGGTATCAGCATCGAAGCCCAGCAGCCGGTGCAGAGTTTTAGCTGTTTCATTCGTGGCTTCGCTCATACGCTTGGCGGCTCTGCCGGTGGGGGCTGCCAGCGCAAGACGCAAGTTTGCCCGCTTTGCCCGCCGGACTATTTCGCCTAAAACTGTAGTTTTCCCCACCCCGGGGCCGCCGGTAATGATGACCAGTGGCGATTGGCTGACGGCTTCCACGGCATGTGTTTGCTCATCCGAGAGTTTCAGATCCCTGGCGGCGGCAACTTTCTTCATTACCACTCCGGAAAACTTCTGCATGGAGCCAAGGCGCTTGACATGCTGCGGCAGTTCGCACTCGTATTTATACAAATACGCCGGGTACGCCATATCGTCATCCATCACGATCATTTTTTTATCTATGGCAAAAGCCACTGCCTGCAAGGCGGCGACTTCGTCGATCTTCAAAAGTTCAGCAACTTCCCGGATCAATATATCTTTGGGTATGCAAGTGTGCCCGTGCTGGTTTTGCATATCCAACACATGCACTGCTCCGGCACAAAGCCTTTCAGGTGCATCGGGTGCTATACCCAAACTGGCGGCGATCTGGTCGGCACGCAGGAACCCGATACCATCAACTTCCTGTGCCAGTTGGTAGGGATTTTGTTTGACCATCTGGGCGGCGGCATCGCCATAGCGTTTGAACAAGCGGGCGCAGTAAGCTGGCGTTATCCCCAAGCCTTGCAGAAAAATGGCACTTTGCCGCCGCTGACCATACTTTTGCCACGCTTCCCGTATGGCGGTAACTTTTTTCATACCCATCTTGGGTATTTCCCGCAAACGGTTGGGGTGATTGGTCAATATATCGCTGGTATCTTTGCCGAAGTAATCCACAATAGCAGCAGCGGTTTTGCCGCCGATACCGGGAATGATGCCGGAGGCAAGAAAGCGTTTCAACCCCACCGTACTTTCGGGCAATACAGTGCAAATGGAGTCCGCCTTGAACTGCCTGCCGTATTCCGGGTGTTCCACCCAGCGGCCCACAGCTTCCACATATTCGCCCTCGCCGCAGCCGTAGTTGGTGCCGCAAACGGTTTCGGTCTTGCGGTCAGGCGTAAGGATGTGCAGAACGCTGTACTGATTGTCGGGGTTGACAAAGAGTACACGCACTATTTCTCCGGCGATTTTCTCCGGTTCACCGGCGAGGTTTTTTTCTGCACAAACTGCGGGCATATTACATGGTATCCAAGAGTTCGGTAAAGTTATCCACCGCCTCTTTCAAACTGCCGGGGTAGCTGCCGCCTGCACCAAGAGTCATAAAGCCGGAAAAGTTGTGACAACGCATAATGGAAACCAATTCCTTGATTTCGGCATTGCCCCCGGCGAGAGTGGTGTAATCGCCCACCCAAGTCATATCCACCAAATCCAGCTGCAAAGCTGTTTTGATAAATCTGCCCAGCTTCCACGACTGCAAGAAAGGCATTTCGCCAGCTTGCACAAAGTTTGCCGGGTTAAAGACAAAACCGTAATCGCTGTTGGCGGCAGTCCGGTGGCGGTTGAGCTTGGCTGCCGCCCGGCTGGCGCACTGATTGGTGTTGAAATATGCTACACTCAAACCGGCATCGGCGGCAGCTTTAGCGGCACTGTAACTGTCGTTCAAAGGCAGGATCAATCGACCGGCACCGATGGCAACGGCAAGGTCGATCAAACTTTGGGCGTTTTCCGGCACGCTCATACAGCGGACGGCACTTACGGCAATATTTGCATCATTAAGGTCACTTATCCAGCGATTGAGCTTTTCGGCAGGGTATTTATACCACGGTTTGCCTTGAATGTAGTCCAATTCAAGATATTTGATCCCGGCTTTCTGACAGTTTTCGATCATTTCATCCACATATCGCCCGGCAAGTTTGCTGCTGGCGGCAAGGCGGAAACTTTCGTTGTCAATGCGGTCGGCAAAAATCGCAGCACGCTGTTTTACGCAGTCGGCACATGCCGGGTTATCGCACAAAACAAATGCCGGATCCATATTGCCGATGTTCAAAGCTATATCATACATCTTGGCGGCATCGATCAAACGCACTTCGGCGTTGCCGATCCTGCCCCGGGTCATGGCGGGAGTCAGCAAAGAATCCAGCCCGATAAAATCCCGGTGCGGGCCGGGGTAGAACTTCCACGATTTAGTGATTTCTTCGCCATCTGGAGTGGTAAAGGTGCGGGTGGCGGTGTTCATATAAGGCAGTTCCAGCAAGGCTTCGATGCTGTGCAAAGTTGTGTTGCGATCCTGATCCACGCCAAGTAAGCAGATAAAGCCGCCTTTTTCCGCCAGACGGGTGTAGGGTGTGTCGTTACCGTGAGCTGTTTCGGCTTTCCAGTGGTCGCGGCAAAGCTCTTCGGCATCTTTACCGATGGCAGCGAGAGTACCCACCGGACAGGGGCTGATAACAACATTGGGGCGGCTCTTTACTTCGTCAGTCAGGATACCCAAAGCTCCGAAGACCGGCACCAGCAAAGTACCTTCTTCGCCCAGCACCTCCAGAAAAGCGTCAATTACTGCCGCCGGGCCGCCGTTGACTTTGCCCAGACTGATCAGCGAACTGTGCAGAAGCACGATATCGCCATTACGCAAACCCAGTTCCCGCAAACCTGCGGCGATCGAACATTTATCAAGCATAGTAAAACTCCAATGTTTTCGGTTATTACAAGTACTGATGATAAAATAGCATAAACTTACTGCTTTTCAATTATTCATACTTCTTTTATGGCTCATTTTCTGCTTAAAAACTGGATATATCATCATTTCTCAGTAAGAAATAGCTGAATTTTTGTCTGTTGCAGTTGACATAATGCAGCAAAGGTGCTATCTTTATTGAAACTGTTCAGTATTTATAAAGGAAGGATTGTGTTGTTATGAGTTTCCGAATCGGTATCTGGGATCATTGCCGCTATGTGGTCAACCGGGAAAAACCTTATGATGAGATCGCCCGCCATCTGGAAAGAATGCGGAAAGCCGGAGTTACAGTAGCGGATATTTATCTGCCGGAAGTCCCCTCGCTGGATGATTACTGCCGGGCCGCCGCCAACTGCGGTATGCTCGTAGAAGCCCGTATCACCCCCGAATGGGCGGGCAAAGGCGTTATCAAACGCACTCTGCCCGAAGATTTGTGGGCAGATATGGAAAAACAATACGGCATCCGCTTGAGCGGGCCTTGCGGCAACCACCCCGTCAACCGGGAGCTGTTTGTTGCAGGCACTGAAAATCTGATCAAAGCCTATAAAGACCGTCTGTCAGCGTTCCATCTGGATTTTATCCGCAACGACAACGCTTTGCTTTTGCTCGACTATCCCTGCCAATGCGAAGCGTGCCAAAAGCTTTATGAACGCTTTTTCGGCGTAAAAATCTTGACTCCCGAAATGCTTGCCAAGCCCGCAATAGCCTACAAACTTCTGGCTCTGCGGAATGAAAATGTAACAAAAACCGTTAAAGAGATGCGGCGTATCAGCCGGGAAAACGATATAAAGCTCACCATCGCCGCCCGGGCAAATTACATTGACAGTGCCGATATAACCGCTCCGCCGGTCTGGGGACTGGGCCCCGCCGTGCTGGAAGGTCAGGATTGGGTGCAGTGGCTGGATAACGATTATATCGACGAAGCGTTCCCCATGAACTATCACACTGAAATCGATAAGTTCCAATCGCTGGTCAGCGACTATTTGCGTTTGCTGGGCGATAAGGCATTTACCGCATTGCACATCGGCGTAGGCGTTATGAGTAGCATGGGGGTAAATTCTCCCGATGCGGTGGCGGAACGCTTGCAGATACTTAAAGATGCAAAACTCCCCGGAGCTATGCTTTTTAATAAAATCAATACTTACGATGATGAATATTGCAAAGTCATCAGCGACTTTGCCGAATAAGGAATTTGTTATGCCTATATATGAATATATCTGCAAAGATTGCGGACACGCTTTTGAAAAACTTGTTCCCAGAGTGAATAGTGCTGTGGAGTGCGAAAAGTGTTCCAGCGGCAATGTGGAAAAGCAGTTTTCGGTCTTCGGCACCACTGCCACCAGCCAGACTGCTGCCCCCGCTTGTGCCGCCGCCAAAGATTGCCCGGCTGCCAGCGGCTGCGGCTGTCACGGCAAGTGCGGCTGTCATTGAGGTATAATCCATGAAAAAACTTATCTGGCCGGGCAGCACCCAATTAGCACCGGTACCGGCAGTTTTAGTGGGTACCGGCGGCAACGGTTTTGCCAACAACCTTATTACGATAGCATGGGTGGGGATCGTTTGTAGCGATCCGGCGATGCTCTCTATTTCCGTAAGACCGGAGCGGTTCAGCTACAAGGCTTTAGTTGAAACCGGAGAGTTTTCAGTAAATATACCGCTGGCAAGTCAGGCCGCTGTGGTGGATTGGTGCGGGGTAAAGTCGGGCAGAGATGTGGATAAATTTGCCGAACAAAACCTCACCGCCCTCCCCGGCTCGCAGATCCACGCCCCGCTGGTTGCGGAGTGCCCGCTGAATTTGGAGTGTAAAGTCAAAGAGATCATCCACCTCGGCTCCCACGATATGTTCCTTGCCGAAATCGCAGCAGTGCAGGTTTCCGAAGATTTTATTGCCGAAAGCGGCAGACTGGATCTGGAACGCAACGGCGGCGTTTTAGGCTACGCCCACGGTCACTATTTCAATTTGGGCAAATGTATCGGGCACTTCGGTTTTTCAGTGCGGAAAAAGCCCGGTTCAAAAATCCGGAAGTAACAATTAAGCAAAGCTCTGTTCCCAATGCGGGTAGGTAGTAAAAAATGACATATATACCTGTGCATTGAGATATTTTTCAAAATTTGAATGGCATTTATCTTTTTGCGGAGCAAAAAGATAAATGCCGGTAAAAGGTTTTCCGCCTTCGCCAAGGCTACGGCGGACAGGGAAAAAAAGGGTCGGTACAGAGCTTCTTGAAAAACTATTTCAACCAAAGTTTGGCTATGGCGTCGGAAGGCATCTGCCATGCTCCCCGGGGCGAAAGGCTTATACTGGTTGCCTGAACGCCATCCGGTGAACAGGAGCGTTTGAACTGCTGCTGGAAAAAGCGCCGGAGGAAAATCTTCAGAGTTTTTTCCACAACATCTTTACTGTAAACACCTTTCCACGCTTCGCAGGCAAGGTATGCTATCTTTTCCGGCGTGGAATTATTTTTTATAAAGTGGTAGATAAAGAAGTCATGGAGTTCGTATGGCCCTATGATATCTTCGGTTTTCTGCTCAATACCGCCGGTCTTATCCGGCGGCAGCAATTCGGGGCTTACGGGAGTGTTGAGAATGCTTTCCAGAACTTTCTGCAAATCGCCGCCTTTGCTTTCGGCTATATGTTTGACCATCAGCCGGATCAGCGTTTTGGGTATGGAGCTGTTCACAGAGTACATGCTCATGTGGTCGCCGTTGTAGGTACACCAGCCCAGTGCCATTTCGGATAAATCGCCGGTGCCGATGACCATGCCGCCGGATTTATTGGCTATATCCATAAGTATCTGGGTGCGTTCCCGTGCCTGCACATTTTCGTAAGTGTTGGTCAAATCTACCGGATCGTGTTCAATATCGGCAAAATGCTGTTTGCAGGCAGGAGTTATGTCGATCGCTTTGACCGGAATATTCAACGCATCGCAAAGTTTTTCGCTGTTGCCCCGGGTGAGTTTGGTGGTGCCGAATCCGGGCATGGTGTAGGCTTTGATGGTATTGGCGGGCAAGCCCAACAATTCTGTACATTTGTGCGCAACCAGCAAAGCCAATGTGCTGTCCAGCCCGCCGGAAACCCCGATGACCATGGTTTTGCTGCAAGAGTGTTCAAATCTGCGGGCAAGCCCGGCAACCTGAATATTGAATATATCCATACACGCTTCAAAACTGTTCTCTTTGCCCGGCAAAAGCGGCGTTGGATCGATTTTTGCATAAGCCAAATCCGGCGAACCATTTACCGGTAACGGCAGTTCCACATTGCAGTAGATATTTTCCTGCTCATTATCAAAAAAGCTGCTGTCGGTTCTTCTTTGAGAAATCAAACTTTGCAAGTCAACATCGGCGTAAATAACGGAGCTTTTCCGCAAAAAACGCTCATTTTCCGCAGCGATCCTGCCGTTTTCAGCAATCATCGCATCTCCGGCACAAACGCTGTCGGTGGTGGATTCGTACACTCCGCCGGAAGTAAAGGCGTAGGCTGCATTGAGTTTGGCACTTTGCATTTTAATCAAATCTCGCCGGAACGCCGCTTTGCCCATGGTTTCCGTACAGCAAGCCAAATTTGCCAGCACGGTTGCTCCCGCCAGCGCCAAGCCGTTGGAAGGGGTGTGGATGCTCCAGAGATCTTCGCAAATTTCCACGCCCAACTTGAACTCATCCCCGGCGGTGAACACCAAATCGCTGCCGAAAGGCACGATTTGTTCGCCGATATTTACGAAAGAGTCAAAGACATCTTTGCCCGAAGCAAAGTAACGCTTTTCGTGATATTCCCGGTAGTTGACCAGCTGCTGTTTGGGTACAGCTCCAACAATACAGCCATCTTGAATAACCAATGCTGTATTGTAGATCTTACCCTCAAAAACCAGCGGCAGCCCCACTATGGCTATACAGGGATTTTCTACTGTGGCTTCCGCAATTTTTACCGCGGCACCGGCGGCGGCTTGCAGCAAAGTTTGCTGAAAAACCAGATCGCCGATGGTGTAGCCGGTAATGCACATTTCGGGAAAAACCACCGCCGCCGCACCATTATTTGCAGCTTCCTTATAAAGTTTGATTATTTCATTGGTATTGGCTGCCACATCGGCTAAAAAAACTTGCGGCACCGCTGCCGCCAAACGGTAAAAACCAAACATATTCAACCTTCTTTCTTGCAGGATTTGCGTGAAAATATACTATGGATAAACTCTTTAAGTTCCGGAGTTTTTGCCAGAAAACTTCCTCCGAGATAAACGATCCCGAAAAAAATCATTGCCAGCAAAAGCGGTACCGCATCGGGCAAACTTGCTATGGAAAAACCTTGCACCCGATGAGTTATTTCTTTATAATACAACGCCGGGAGTGCCGCCAGCAAGGCAAAACATACCGACCTTATCATGGTAACAAAAACTTCGTTCAATGCCGGAGAAAACCCATCTTTCCGCAGAAAATAGAGCAAAAGAGCGTTGTTGATCATTTGCACTATTACAGTAGCCAGGGCAATGCCGCCCTGTTTCATGGGGTACATCAAAATTATGCTCAAAGGTATATTCAGCAATATGCAGAACACCGATATTTTCAAAGGCAGTTTCATCTTTTTGCGGGCGTAAAATCCCGGCAGAATGATTTTCAACGAACAAAATGCCGGTATGCCCATAGCGTAATAAAAGAGGGCGTAAGAAGTATTGACTACATCATATTCAGTAAATCTGCCCCGCATAAAGAGCAAACGGATCAACGGTTCCCGGTAGGCGATCAGGAATATTGCCATAGGTGCACACAAAAACCATACATACCGCAACCCCAGAGTCATATCATCCATCATTTCTTCATAATTTTTATTGGCGGCGGCACGGGACATATTTGCCATCAGTACGCTGCCCAACGCCACAGCCACGATCCCCACCGGCAAATAGACCAACCGCTCGGTGTAATTCAGAGCCGGAACTGCGTAATCCCCCAGCTTTAAAGCGATCGAACGATCGATGATAAAGCCGAATTGCGCCGCCCCACCGCCGATCAATCCCGGCAAAGCAAGGTTGTAGAGTTCTTTAAGAATAGCTCCGGCAGGCTTTTCGCTCTTCTGCCACAGCGGCAGCACCCCATAGCGTTTAAGCAAATATACCAGCATAGCCAGCTGTAAAACTCCGGAAATCAGCACCCCGCCGGAAAGGATATAGAGCATCCGGTCACTGCTGCCCCGGGAAAATTTTCCGGCAAGATACAACAATAAAATCATCACCACATTCAAAATCAGGGCATTCAACGATGCAAGGAAAAAGACCTTCCGGGTATTCACCACCGCCGTCATCACCCCCACCAGACAGATGAATATGGCGTAGGGCATTATATATGGCAGTATATTCATGGCATTTTTCACATAATCCGGCACCGGGCAGAATTTGCTGATACACAAACCTGTTACGCTGACTGCGATGGTTATAAAAATCAAAAGTGCAGTCAATGCCGATAGCACCACCGCCAGCTGTTTGCGTACCTCGGCAAGCCCTTTTTCCGCTTCAGTATGGGATAAAAGCGGGATCAACGCCTGCGATAAAGCTCCTTCGCCCAACAGCCGCCGGAACAAGTTCGGCACCATAAAGGCAGTCTGCCACACGGTTGCCAAGGCTCCGCCGCCCAGCACGCCGGCTTCCAGCTGCACCCGCACCAAACCAAGGATGCGGGCAAGCAAAGTGGCGATCGCCGAACCGAAACTGCCCCGCAGGATAGAACGCTTGTTTTCACTGACTTCAGCCAATTAAAATACTCCTGATAGAATTTTAAACTACTGCAACAATATAATATAATGTAAATTCGGGTTTGTAACAAATGTTTTTTTGCAGATTTCTTCAAAGAGTTGTATATTACATGTATGGAAAAGTTTTTTACAATCAATTCAGTCGATCATTTGGGACTGGTTCTGCCGGAAGATGCAATACTCTCCCGGTTGGGCAGGAACCGCTATCTTTCGGTCATGGAGCAGGTTTTATCCGTAAAACTCCACCTTTCCATGCAGAAAGCCTTTGCCCTCTCTCACGCACGGGGGCGGTGGAAACTTTTGTCTATAACTGCCCGCAGCAGCGATGAAGTGGTACTGAATGATGTTTGGAAGATCAAAAGCCGGAAGTTTGCAGAATTTGCGCAAACCGCCGATCACCTCTATTTAAGTGCTGCAACCATCGGCAACGAGCTGCCGCAAGCCGTTGAGCAGGCTCAAAGTGTCGGCAATATGTTTGAAGCAGCGGTTTTTGATGCGGTGGGCAGCGAGTGTGCCGACCTTGCCATTGAGCTTTTGCAGAAGATTGCCGCCGCCGAACTTTTACGCAGTGGTCTGGTTTTAAGCAAGCAGCGGTTTTCGGTTGGTTACGGCGGCGTGGAACTCTTTCACCAACAGGAAATTTTCAAAGAATTGGAGCTGGAACATATCGGCATGAGTTTGACCACATCATTTATAATGCAGCCGGAAAAATCCGTAACTGCTTTTGCTTTAGTAAATAAGATAAAACAAATTTGAATATGGAGTTATATTATGATCTCAAAAAGTCAATTCCGCAAATTGTGCGATGAAAAAGTTTTGATCCTCGACGGTGCCACCGGTACGGAGCTTATCAAACAGGGTATGCCTTCCGGGGTATCGCCGGAGCTCTGGGTAAGTGAACACCCCGAAGCCATCACCGCCGTTCAGCAAGCCTACGCCGAAGCCGGGAGCAACATCGTTTACACCCCCACCTTTGGCGGCAACGAAGTAAAATTAGCTGAATTCGGCTTGGAAAACCGGGCGTTTGAACTGAATAAAACTTTGGCAGAGATCTCCATAAAAGCAGTCCGCAGCCGGGGAGTACTGGTCTTTGGTGACCTTGCCCCTACCGGAAAATTTGTGGAGCCCTCCGGCGACTGGAGCTTTGAAGAAGCGGTCAAGGTCTACAAAAATCAGGCAGAAGCTCTTGCCGCAGCTGATGTGGATGGTTTTGTTATCGAAACCATGATGGATTTGCAGGAGGCCCGAGCCGCATTGATCGCCGTACGGGAGCTTTACCCCGATGCTCCTGTAATGGTGACGCTGACCTTTGACGAAAGCCAGCGAACCCTTACCGGCGTAACTCCCGATGCGGCACTTATAACCTTGCAGAGTCTGGGAGCCGACGCCTTCGGCTGCAACTGTTCCACCGGTCCTGAAAATATGGCAAAACTTATCAACTCCATAAAAGAGTATGCTCAAATACCCTTGATCGCCAAGCCCAACGCCGGACTGCCAATGCTCAAAGATGGCAAAACTGTGTTCAACATGACACCCGGCATGTTTGCTGATTATGTGGATACTTTGCTCAAGAGCGGCGTAAATCTGCTGGGCGGCTGCTGCGGAACTACTCCCGCACACATTGCCGCTGCTGCCGGAAAAGTGCGTTCAAGTACGCTGCCGCTGCCGGAACGCTTTGATGCATCGGGCATAATTTCCAGCAACCGCCGCATCCAAAAGTTATCGTACGACCGTAATTTTGTGGTCATCGGCGAGCGGATCAACCCCACCGGCAAAAAAGCTCTGCAAGCGGAACTGCGGAACAACTCCACAGCGCTGGCTTTGCAGTTTGCTTTGGAACAGCAAGCCGCGGGGGCGGAAGTTCTGGATGTAAATATGGGTCTTTCCGGCGTGGACGAAACTGCTCTGATGCGGAAAGTGGTTTTGCAGACCGTCCGGGCGGTGGATACGCCTTTGTGTATAGATTCCACCTCGCCGGAAGCCGTGGAAGCCGCTTTGCGAATCTACCCCGGCAGGGCTTTGCTCAACAGCATAAGTTACGAAAAAGAACGCATCGAAAAAGTTCTGCCCATTGCGGCTAAATATGGAGCTATGCTCATACTTTTGCCGCTGGACGAAAACAAACTCCCGGAAAATTGTGCTGAACGCATTGCGGTTCTGGAAAAACTCCTGCCGCAAGTTGAAAAATATGGCTATAACCTCAAGGATGTTGCTGTGGATGCCCTTATTATGGCGGTATCGGCGGCACCCCAGGCAGGCAATGCGGCGTTGGATTTTATCGACTACTGCCACAACAAACTTGAAGTCAACACGGTTTGCGGACTTTCCAACATCAGTTTCGGCTTGCCCAACCGAATGCTGGTCAACCGCACATTTCTGGCTATGGCCATGGCCAAGGGGCTGAATATGGCGATCGCCAACCCCATGAATGCTGAATTTATGGCGGCGATCCAGGCGGTGGAAGCCTTGAACGGCAAAGATAAAAACATGAGTAAATATCTGGCAAATCAGAGCAATGCTGCTGCCGAAGCAAGTAAAGCTCCTGCCGCAACTGCCGATCCCGGAGTGCAGGCATTCAACGCCGTAATGCGGGGCGATGCGGCTTCGGCTGTAAAAGCAGTGGAAGCCGCTTTGCAGGATAAAGCCTTGGATGCCCGGAAGTTTTTGAACGAAAATCTACTGGCGGCTATTGATGTTGTGGGGCAGAAGTTTGAGAAAAAAGAGTATTTTCTGCCTCAACTTCTCGCCGGAGCCGAAGCTTTGCAAGCGGCTATAAAAGTTCTGGAACCTGCTTTGCAAAGCGATTCTCAAGCCTGCGAGATCAAAGAAAAATTCATCATTGCCACCGTTAAGGGCGATATTCACGACATCGGCAAAAATATTGTATCTTTGATGCTCCGCAACAGCGGCTTTGAAGTGATCGATCTGGGTAAAGATGTCCCAGCCGAAACGATCATTGAACGGGCGAAGGCAGAAAATTGCCGCCTTATCGGCTTATCGGCACTTATGACTACCACCATGAGCGAAATGCCCAAAGTTATAGCGTTGGCAAAAGCAAGCGGTCTGCAAGCTGAATTTATCGTCGGTGGTGCCGTGGTGGACGACGCTTTTGCTGTGCAAATCGGCGCCGCTTATGCCGCCGATGCTATGATGTGTGTGCGTATTGCTCAAAGCCTTGCTCAAAAGAAATGATAAAAAAAACTGCAAAAAACTTGACAAATACATTTTTTTTGCTATATTGCAGCTAAACACGCAACAAGATTGCATGATAATAACCCAATCAGGAGTGGATTTATGACCATTTGCCGTTATTGCATGGCTGAAGTCAGCGAACGAGAAATTGAAGCCGAAGACGGCTGCTGTCCGGAATGTGGAGCATTGCTCTCTGCCGGCAGTGGATATTTGAGCGATGAAGATGACTACGATGATATCGATGATATCGAGGATGATGATTTCGATTACTTCGATGATGAAGACGATGAGTTCGACGACGATGCGTATGATGATAATGCTTTTTACGAAGACGATGAAGAATACGACGAGTTTGACGACGATTTCGAAGATGAGGAAGAATATTGATCCGGCTTGAATATCGCAGTAAGCTGTTTGTATTTCAGCAAAGCCCTATGAAAATTACCGGATGAATAATGGCAATAGCTGTTTGCCATTTTCCGGATGGTTGTTCAGACTTGAAAATATCGTGCAAGACCCAGGGATGGTTTTGCACGATATTTTTTTATATATTGTGAGGTAATATCAAAACTCCTCAAAAGTCGTCAAAGGTACAACCTGCGCCCGGCACAAGGAGTGTTTTCGGTAGTTACCTTTCAGGCAGCTACCTCAAACTACCTTATTCTATGCTGTGGTTTTGCTCTTTGCCTTTGTTTTGGATGACTTTTGAAATTTCCTCTTGTTCAGCAAAAAAAGACTGCCGCTTGGTGAAAGCAGCAGTCCGGTTGATTTGAGTTTCAGGCGCTTGTTTACGCCATATCGGCAATCACCGACTCGGGCAGGGCAGTGATGGACTTTATTTTTGCCTTGCGCCCATCGGGCAGAGTTACTTCGTCGCCGACTTGCCGCATACGCAATATTTCACCGAGTTTGGTTTTGTAAGAAAGATATTTCTTTTCCGGCTCGCCATCCCAGGCTCCGAGGAAATAATAAACTTCGTCAGCACCACCGGCAATTTCCAGCGTAACTGTTACTCCCAAATCCACATAACCCGTCGGTTCGATGGTAGAGAAATCCATGGCGTTGATTCTTGCCAGATCCCGTTCCAGCTCGTTGCGGCGGCGGGTAAGGAAGTTTCTGCGTTCTTTGGCAGCATCGAATTCTGCGTTTTCCCGGAAGTCCCCGTGGGCACGGGCAGTTTTAAGTGCTTCGCGGTTTTCCGGCTGGTGGATATTGATGATATCCTGCAATTCCTGCTGAAGTCGGCGATGCGATGCCAGCGAGGTATAGATCGCTTCATCAACCGCCGGAGCTGCTGTCTGATTGGCGCCTCCAGCATTGAACAACTTAAGTCCCGCTCCGGCTTCCAGATGTTCTTTGAGCGTGCTGCTGTAACGCGAAAGTTTGACCAGCAGACTCTGGCGTTCGCCCGTAGTAAAGGTCGAAGCACCCGCCAGCGCCGCCACCGAAGACGGTACATCTTTGGCAGTCTGCACGATGTATTTCTGGAAATCTTCTTTATCCAGCAGCAGGGCATGCAAATCCCGCTGTGCGGCTCCCCACTCTTTGGGTAAACGGCTGTAATTCAGTGCCATTACCACATTTTCCAGTTTGATAAGTTCTTCCAGAGCCGGATGTTTTTTGCGGTTCTTCCAGATCCAGAGCAACAGGTCAGCTGTCATCAGCGGCGGTTTGGCAAATATCAGGTCGGTAAGTTCCGCATCCAGTTTTTCAGCGCATACATTGATGCCTTTCAGCGGAAGTCTTACGGCAAGATAGGTCAAGTATTCATCGTCAAACACCGCAACTGTAGCTTGGGCAAGTTTGCCGGAATATTTAACAGCCAGCGTACCCCAAACAGCCAGATCTTCAAGCTTGGCAGTGGTAGGTTCCAGCGGCCAGAACGGAGCTTTACCTTTCAGCGGAGCAAGTGCTTTTTCCAAAGCTTCAACTTGCACACGGTCTGTGATCTTGGCGATAACTCCGCAAAGCATTTTTGCTTCCTGTTCAGCAATTTCGGGCTTGAGTTTTTTGAAAAATCCGGAAAAAGCTTCAATCATTGCATCGTCTGCTGAATCAGCACCGGCTTTGAGTTCTTCATCAAGCAAGATATCCATTTCTTTCAAACTGCGGGCAGTCGCTGCGCAGCGCTTGGCGGGAGCTGCAGCCGGTTGAGCCGTGCTGGTGCTGGTGAACCACTTTTCAAAATCTTCGGTATTCAAAGGACGCAGTTTTTCTGCCAAAGTACGGAGCGCACCTTCGCCGACATGTACCACACTTTCGCCGGCAACGATGTTGCGGAAATCTGCGCCGGAGAGCATTTGCAGTTTGGCGGGTGATATGAGTTTGTTGGTTGCTACGGAGTTTTTGAAGAAATAACCGCGGGTAAGCAGTTTATCCAGCCCCACAGCCAGCGAACCGCCACTGATAAGATTGATCGCCACTGTGGCATTGATCGCATCAACATTGGTCACAGTACCCCACTTGGCACTTTCAAGAATAAATGTTATGACTCCGGATTTGATCGCCATAAGCCGTTCAATACGGCGGACGATTTCGTTGGGATGTACCGAGTTATCCCGCAGACCCAAAGCCCGCAAAACTCCAAGCTTGGCAAGGTAGGGCGGCAGCACCGCTTTTACAGCAGCATTGAGTACCTGTCTGAATACCGGGCTTTCAGGAATACGCAATTTTGCGATTTCCAAACAGAATTTGGCTTGTTCAAAATCAGGCTCTTCAGGAAAATTTTCCCAAAGCAGCTGCCAGGATTCTGCAAACTCTCCGGCATCGCTGTTGGCACCGGTCAGATTAGTGTAAAGGTTGTTGAGGTTGGCAATGCTGCAGTCTTCTGCAGCCTTCAGCAATAATTCTTCGGTCGTCATAAGAACACACTTCCACTATTGAAAATTTGAAAATTTCTTTTAATATATCGCCAAAATTGCTTCAACGCAACACATCACTGCAATTTTTTTACTAAAAAAGCAAACAAAATAGTGGAAAATCCGCCTGCATAGGGTTATAGTATTCAAACGGACACTTATTTTATGTTATCATACAGTGCTGTTATACACAATACGACAGTGGTATCTTATGGCAAAAAACAACACAATCAAAGATAATCAGAAACGCCGTTGGTGCTTTATGCCCACGCTTGACGGGTACATTTTCCGGGAGTTTATGATCAAGTTTTTCATATTGCTGCTGGTATCGAGTATCTTATTTCTGTTGAGCGATGTGCTGGATGATTTATCGGATTTTATGGATAATGATGCCTCCTGGCGGCTCTATGTGCCGTACTTTCTCTATAAGATGCCCGGCAATATCCGGTTTGTTCTGCCCATAGCAACATTGCTGGGGTGTATGTGGACGATGGCGACTTTCGGGAAAAATATGGAAGTAACGGCAATGCGTGCCTCCGGGGTATCGCTGTTCCGTTGCGGATACTCAATATTGTTTGTGGGGCTGATAACCACCTTCGTCAATATCTGGTTCAACGAAGGTTTGGTTCCTTATACTGAACGGCGTGCCGGTAATCTGCTGGCGATCGGTTCCGGCAATATAAAGAAAATGACCATCGAGGATCAGAAACTTACTTACCGCAGTCCTGATAAACGCCGTACCTGGCTTTTTCAGTTGCCGGAAGAATCTGACGGCGCATTGGGTGTAGCTGCCAAAGATGGCAAGCAGTATGATGTTTCAGTAAAATTTTACCGGAACGACGGCACTCTGGAAAAAGATTTGACAGCAAAAAATGCTATCTACAAAGACCGTGACGGCTGGCTTTTTGAAGATCTTGCCATTACTGAATACAGTGCCGACGGCTTGTTTGCCAAACCGGTAAAGAGTATGAAGTTTTTCCGTCTGCCCCCGCAGGAAGCTATGGAAACTCCGGTGGATATACAGTATTCTGTAAAGCCGGTGGAAGATCTTCCCAGCTGGGTGATTTTTGATTTGGTAGTGCGTACCAAAGAGATGTCGCAACGCAGTAAAAATGTGTACTGGACGGTATTCTTTTACCGGCTGGCGTTCCCCTGGTCATGTTTTCTGGCATGTTTTCTGGGCATACCGCTGGCAACCAAAAGTGAGCGTACCGGTATATTGTCTTCGATCATAACAGCAGTGGTGATCATTGTGGCATACATTGTTGTTGCCGAGATCTTTCTGGTGCTGGGTAAACAAGGATATGTTACTCCCATGATCGCCGGTTTGGCGCCTACTGTGGCTTTTATTGCCTACGGCGTGGATCGGGTCGTGCGTAATCAGGCGTAAAGATGTATTTAAGACTGGAAAACTTCAGGATAAATGCCCTGAAAATACCTTTTGCAGCTGATTATGTTGATGAAAATCTGCATGGCGTGCTTGCTGAAACATTGCAGATCCCCGAAAAATCTCTTTCTGCTGACTACCGCATCCGAGCAAAAAGTATTGATGCCCGCCGCGGCAATCCCGAATTGATCTACACTGTTGATGTGGAAATAAAAGATGCTTTTGCCCAAAGTGCACAAGATTACGGCGCAGTTTTAAGCGAAGAGGAGTTTTTGCAGGATACTTTAGCTGCTTACCCTGAAATCGCTGATTGCAGCCGGATATTGCAGAATCCGGTTGTCGTTGGTACCGGTCCGGCAGGATTGCTGGCGGCGTGGGTGCTGGCACAAGCCAATACAAAGCCCATCGTGCTTGACCGCGGATTTGATATAGATCAGCGGTACAGCGACTGCGAAGAATTTTTTGCCGGTAGGGTATTGAACAGCGAGAGTAATCTTTTATTTGGCGCAGGCGGAGCCGGAACATTTTCTGACGGCAAACTTTATACCCGGGTTCACGATCCCCGGGCGGCTTTTGTGCTGAATGCCCTACTGGAAGCCGGGGCTCCGGCTGATACAGCATATCTGAAACGCCCGCATCTTGGGAGCGATCTTTTGCGCAATATTGTCAAAAATCTTCAGCAGATGATCACGGATAAGGGCGGTACTTTCCGCTATGGGGCAGCCGTGAGCGACTGCATTGTAGCAGATAATATCTGCAAAGGGGTGGTGTTGGCAAACGGCGAAAAAATCTATGCACCTAAAGTGATTTTTGCCCATGGTCTGGGCGGGCGTGATTTGTCGCAAATGCTTACAAGGTATCTGGATTGGGAGTTCAAGGGGTTCCAGCTGGGATTCCGGGTGGAGCATTTGCAGGAGTTTGTGGATTTCCGTCAATACCGTTTTTCGCCCCGGCCGGTGGCGCTGCCCGCCGCTGAATATAATATGATCAGCAAGTCGCCGCAGAAAATCGCCGGAGAAGGCGTAACCACTTTCTGCATGTGTCCCGGCGGAGAAATCGTTCCTGCTACCGGCTGGGCGGGACAGCTGTGCAGCAATGGCATGAGCTTGCGCGCCCGCGATGGGAAGTTTGCAAATTCAGCGGTAATAACTACTTTGGGTGGAAGCTGTTTCCACGATCCGGCAGAAGCCTACAGCTTTTTGAGTGAATTGGAAAAACGCTGTTTTGCTGCCGGCGGCAGTGATTACACATTTCCGGCGCAAAGCATCCGGGGCTTTATGCGGCATGAAAAATCATTGAAAAATAATGAAACTTCCGCCCGGCTTGGGTTAAAATCTGCTGCTTTGCACGAAATACTCCCCAATGCGGTCGTGGAGCGTTTTGCCTTGGCATTCAAACATTTCGACAAACTTATGCGCGGTTTTGCCGATGGCAACTGCGTGGGGATCGAAAGTTGTGTATCCAGCCCGGTTCGGCTCAAGCGCAATGCAGAAACTCTGGAAAGTTCCTGCCGGAATCTCTATGTTGCAGGTGAGGGGGCCGGATATGCCGGTGGTATAATTTCTGCTGCTGTTGACGGGCTTAAAATAGCCGAAAAGCTTATTTCCGGAAAATAATTTTCAGCATATCAAGCTTATCCCGCAGTGGAAAATCCCGACCTGAAAAGTTTTATTTTACCGTTTTTTTGTTTATAAAGCCCACTCTTCCCGGTCAATAGTACGGTAGGTTATGGCTTCCAATAAATGTTCGGCACTTATGGCACTGCTCCCGGCAAGGTCGGCAATGGTGCGTGCCACTTTAAGTATGCGGTCGTGGGCACGGGGACTTAAATGAAACTTATTGATCGCCTGCCGCAGCAGCATGGCGGAATCCGGCGTGATATTGCAGAACATATTCAGCTCCCGTGACCCCATTTGAGCATTGCAGTAAATGGTGCAGTTGTGGGCAGTAAAACGCTGCTGCTGAATGTTCCGGGCGGCAACCACCCGCCGACGGATGACTTCGCTGCTTTCGCCGGAGGGGGCACTCAACAATTCATCTTCAGTAAGATTAAGTACCGGTACATGTAAATCTATTCTATCCAGCAAAGGCCCGGAGATCTTCTTTTGATACCGCTTTTTTTCGTCGATCTTACAGCGGCAGCCCAACTCCACCGAACCCCGTCCGCAGGGGCAGGGATTCATGGCGGCACTCAACATGAACCGGGCAGGGAAGGTGCAGGTCCCGCTGGCACGGGATACTACGATCTCGCCATTTTCCAAAGGCTGCCGCAGAACTTCAAGCACATTGCGTTTGAACTCCGGCAACTCATCAAGAAAGAGTACGCCGTTGTGTGCCAGACTTATTTCGCCGGGACGGGGATTTTTGCCGCCGCCGATCAAAGCTATGTCGCTGACGGTATGGTGCGGCGAGCGGAAAGGCCGGTTGTTGAGCAGCGGTTCGCCGTCGGAAAGCATACCCAAAACGCTGTGGATGCGGCTGGTTTCCAAAGTTTCAGCCAAAGTCATGGGCGGGAGAATTCCTGCCAAACGCTTGGCGATCATGCTTTTACCGGTACCCGGCGGGCCGATCATCAAAGAGTTGTGCCCACCGGCGGCGGCGATCTCCATGGCGCGGCGGGCGGCAAGCTGACCTTTGACTTCGGCAAAGTCGCCCATTCGCATATCTTTATGGCTTGCCAGATAATCGTGCAAATCGGCGTGTTTGGCTTCGCCCCGGAAGCCCCGGAAAAAGTCGCAGGCTTCTTTCAGATGATTTACCGGATAAACAGCAATTTTTCCGTTGGCAGCCAAAGCACTCTCTTCGGCATTGGCGGCGGGTACAAGCATAAATTTTATTTCAGGATTTTCCGACGCCATTGCCGCAATGGGCAAAGCACCCCGCACCGGGCGGATGCTGCCATCCAGAGCCAATTCACCTAAAACCATACAGCACGCCAGTTCATCCCGTGGTATTTGACCGGTTGCCGCCAGCATACCCAAAGCGATCGCCAAATCAAAACCTGCCCCCTCTTTACGCAGATCGCTGGGGGCAAGATTGACTACCGTAGAACCCTTTGCCGGAGGCAGCCCGGTGGAAAGCAGTGCCGAATGTATGCGGTCACGGCTCTCCCGGATTGCCTGATCGGCAAGACCTACGATGGAAACCATATCCATATCGCCCCGGCCGGTGGCGTTGACTTCCACTTCCACAAGGTAAGCATCGATTCCGATCACAGAGGCTGAATAGGTTCTTGCAAGCATATTATTTCCTTTATTTCAGTTACAACGGACAATCATCAATCCTTTTAAGTACCGGGCTTCCGGGAACGCTGTGGATATAGCGTGGTCAGAACCCTGACCCAGATCGGCTACGATCCTGGCATCGCATTTTGCATCGCAAGCGGCATCGGCAGCGATCTTGGCAAAAAGTTCCCGCGTAACCAGCCCTGAACACGAAAAAGTAAAAAGCATACCGCCTTTATCCAGCAGATGGAATGCCTGAAGCATGGCATCTTTGTAAGCCCGGCAGCCTTTTGCCATATTACGCATGGAGTCCACTAATTTAGGCGGATCAAGGATTATCAAATCAAACTTCCGGTGTTCGCCCCGGCATTTACGCAAAAAGGAAAAGCCGTCGGCTTCGATATTTTCATATTTTTCAGGAGCAATATCATTCAAAACAAAATTCTTTGCCGCCATCTCCAGCGCCGGTGCCGAAGTATCCACATTAATTACATGCTTTGCGCCGCCCAACGCCGCCGCCACTCCGAAGCCGCCGGTGTAGCTGAAAAGATTCAAAACACTTTTGCCTTGAGCAAATTTCTGGACTGCCGTGCGGCTTTCCCGCTGATCGCAGTAAAAACCGCTTTTATGGCCGTTGACGATATCCACATAAAGTTTGCGGCCCTCTTCGTTGATCTCCAGAAGTTCTTCCGGCAGAGTACCGGCAATCAAGCCGCTGCGGGGAGCAAGATTTTCATATTTCCGGACTGCCGCATCGCTGCGTTCGTAAATAGCCGACCAGTTTTGCAGTTTATTTAAACTATTTACGATCAAATCTTTCTGAAACTCTGCTCCGGCACTGGTCAACTGCAAAACTGCATAATTATTGTAGACATCTACCGTTACCCCCGGCAGGTTGTCACCCTCCGAAGAACAGAGCCGCCACGCCGTGGTGCGTTGGGGTATATTCAAAGTCTGCCTTAAATCGTAAGCGGCGGCAAGCGCATCGTCAAAAAACTTTTGGTCAATGGCCTTGTTTACCTCAAAAGTCCAGACCCGCAACGCCAACTGACTGCCCGGCGAGATCGCCGCCAACGCCAGAAGTTCGCCGGAGTGGGAATATACTTCCACAGTTTCGCCATTTTCCACCTTGCCCTCCACCCGGGCAATGGCTCCGGAATAGACCCACGGGTGGTGCTGTTTGAGATTTTTCTCCCGACCGGCTTTCAAAAATACTTTGTTCATTTGGCCTCCAGAGTTTCGGCACCGTTGACTGCACCCCGCTGGTAGCCCGTCAGATCAAGGGCGATACTTTTGAACTCAAATTTGCGGAATTTTTCCAGAACAGCGGAACGCACTTTCCAGAATTTTTCCAACTCATCGGGGGCAACTTCGATTTTTGCCATATCCTGATAAATGCGAACCCGTGAACCGGCAAAGCCCATGGCAAGCAAGATATTTTCTGCCGAATCAGCTTTTTGTAAAAGCTCCGGAGTTATAGCAATATTGCAAGGTATCCGCGAGGCCAGACAAGCCGATGCCGGAGCCTGATTGTTGGGCAAAGCAAAATCGTGTGCCAGATCCCGGATCATAGCTTTATCAAGCTTGGCTTCCACAAAAATATGGCGGATATTCAATTCATCAGCCGCCGCTTTGCCGGGGCGGTAGTCGGCTTGATCGTCCAGATTTTCGCCATCAGCAAGCACCGCAAAGCCCCGCTTTTCAGCTTCGTTTAAAAGAGCTGTATAGAGAGCTTTTTTGCAGAAATAACAGCGTTTGACCGTGTTGGCTGCGATCTCCGGTATCGCCAGCGGGTCAAAAGGCACAGCCACGCACTCCAGCTTCCGGGCCAACGCCCACTCCAGAGCAAAGGCTTTTTCATTGGCAGGGGCAAAACAGGAATCTGCAAAGAGCAAAAGCACATTTTCTTTGCCCAAAACGATTTCCGAAGCACGGGCAAGTGTTACGCTGTCAACCCCGCCGGAAAAAGCGATGGCAAGGCGTTTATCGGGCAATTTTTCCAAAATTTCCGCAATGCGGGCAAAATCAGCAAACATATTATAACAAATTCTTCCTCTTCAAAACATTCAAATAATCTTCCAGCAATATTTTTGCCATGCGTTCTTTGTCGAAGCGTTCCCGAACAAGTTCCCGACCGGCGGCACCGGCTTGGCGGGCTTTTTCCGGAGCTTGCAAAAGCTCAATGGTACCTTGCACGACAGCTTCAATATCCCGGGCAGGAACGCAAATACCGGTTATGTTGTGGTGAATAACTTCCGGCGTGCCGTCCAGCTGATAGCCGCAAGCGGGGATGCCGCACGCCAGAGCTTGCACCACCGAACGGGGCAAGCCTTCCCGCAACGATAAATGCCACAATATATCGCCTTGAATAAGGTATTCAGGCACTTTATCCGGCGAGATCAACCCGGCAAAATGCACATGATCGGCAAAGCCCTTTTCCGCCGCTTCAGCTTCCAGACTCTCCCGCAATACGCCATCGCCAATGATCAGCAAATGAGCATTGGGTATTGCTTGCAGCACCATGGGAAACCCCTTCAGCACATCATCGTAGCCTTTAAGCTCAAACAACCGTGCCAAGGTAACGATGACTTTGGCATCAGAAGGTATATTGAGCTTCTGGCGTAAAGCGTCGGAGCGTTGGGCATTTAAGAAAGCCTCAATATCCATACCGCTGTAAACCACCTGATATTTTTCCGCTGGAGCAATGCGGGCTTTTACGCACTGGTCGATCATGGCTTGAGCCACGGCATAAATGCGGTCGCTGGGGTATGCGGCAATGCGTTCAGAGAGTTTGTAAATAAAATTTTTCCACGGTTTTTCGTATTCGTGGAATGCCTGACCGTGGACGGTGTGGACTATGCACGGTACTTTGGCAGCCTTTGCCGCCAGCCGCCCGATGATCCCGGCTTTGGAGCTGTGGGTGTGGACGACATCAAACTTCTCTTTCTTGAAATACTTTTTGAGTTTGCAGTAGGCTTTAAAGTCTTTGACCGGCGAAATCTCCCGCACCATTTCATCAATGGTGACAACTTCCAGCTCCGGCACACTTATCCGGCTTAAAAGTTCACCTTCCGGCCCCGGCGACGGCCCGGTTACGAGCACCACCCGATTGCCTGCACGCAGCTGCCCGATACAGCTGAAAAGGGTATTTTCCTGTGCACCGCCGACGATCATGCGGGTAATGACATGACAGATTGAAATTTTCTTTTGCTTTTCCATAATGCCATAAAGTATACTCAAAAGTGCTTTTTATCCAATTTGAAAGTGCAAAAAAGTGCAATTTTGTTTGAAGATACCCTCTTTGTGTGCTAAATTATATATAATACCCGGTTGACAGGATATAGCGAGCCAACAGCAACAAGGGCGGTCAGCCCCGCGAACGCATGGGAAGGCAGTTTGCAGGATAAATTCCTGCAAACCGAGCGGAAATGTTCCGCGAAGCTGACCGGAGTTGAGCGAAGCCTTCCGGCGTTTGAGGACGATTTTGCAACTGGTTGCAAAATCGCTTAAGGGGGCGTCAGCCCCCGCCGTTAATTAAAAATCGTGAGGGATTACGCTGGATATGGCTGGGCAATGAGCAAAGGGGATCCAAGGGGAGAATGCTAATCTCCCCTTGGGATATGTCCCGACGAAGCATAATTCTTTATGTTTCATCGGGACAAGTTGTGTGCCAGCTGGATAAATTAAGTTTATCAACCGGTATTGATTACAAAAGTTACATAAAAGATAGTTTGAATAAGGAGTTTTATGGAAAAATATACCGTTATAACCATGCTCTCTGCCGGGATCATATTTTTTGCGGCACTGGCAGTCTTTCTTTTGCGAACCAATAAAGAACATCTCTCTGAAGCTGAAATGCTGCTGCGGAACAAAGGCTTCGGCACTGTGCTGGCATCAGCGGCACTGGTTTGGGTGGTACCGCAAGTGCAGGCAGTGGCGTGGGCGTGGTTGGCCAATTATGCGTGGATAATTGCGGCGGCGGCACTGCTGTTGAGTATCAAATATCTGGATAATCTTGCCAGCCGGGGCTTTGCCGGACTTTTGATCATGGGGGCGTACAGCTTTCTGGATATGAGTTTTGACTGCAAACTCAATATGAATATCTCCGGAGCACTCCCCGCATGGGTCTGGGGGGCAGTTGGTATTGTTATAGCCGCCAAGCCCTGCTATTTCCGGGATTATTTGCGATTGAGTGCAGAAAAGAAATTTTTCCGTTATCTGGCAGCAGCTTCAGCCGGAATAACCGTACTTTTTCTGGCAGTGACAATAATGATTTTTTTGAAAGCGCAGGGCTGATTTATGAGCGAACAAATTTCCAGCAGTTTTGACCCCAAAACCAAACTTGCAGCATTGGCAAAACGGGCAAAAGTCCATGATTTTGATATGCTTATAGAAAAGTGTACCACGCTGTACCAGATTCTCTGTATAGCCAATGAACAGGTGAATCTGACCCGAATCGACTCCGAAGAAGGTTTCTGGATAAAACATGTGGCAGACTCTCTGATGCTTGGTGTGGCATTCCCGGATCTGACCACCCAGCATTTGCGGGTGGGTGATATTGGCTGCGGAGCGGGATTTCCCTCGCTGGTGCTGGCAATGGCATACCCCAACTGGGAGATTTCCGCCATCGACTCGGTGGGCAAAAAGACCGCTTTTGTGGAAAGTGCCGCCGTGGGGTTGGAATTGAAAAATCTGGAAGTTATCAACGGTCGCACCCGGGAAATGGGGCACCGCCCCATCTATCAAAAGAAATTCGACCTTTTGACCGCCCGGGCTGTGGGCGTTATCCCCACTATATACGCCGATGCCAGAAGATTGATCGCCGACCGGGGGCGTTGGATATTCTACAAAACTCCGGAACAGGCAGCTCAAGAGCTGGAAACACTGAAAAACACCCCGCCGCCGGGAGCCCGGCTCAAGTGGCAGGCAACCAAAGTCGAAGAGCTGCCCGACGGTGCAGGAAGCCGTTTATTTGTACACGCCAGAAGCTGAAAAAACAATATTTTAGAATAAATCAAAAGGGAGATCTCAAAAATTATGTTGTATGATTTTTTGACCAATCCGGTTTTTGTATCGGTGGTGCTGTTGCTGATATTGTCAGCGTTGCGTTTGAACATTGTCTTTTCCATCATCATTGCCGCTCTTACCGGCGGTTTGTGGGCAGGCATGGGCGAAGCTAAAACTCTGGAAGCATTTTCCAACGGCTTGAGCCATGGAGCAAAAATAGCTTTCAACTATGCTATGCTGGGGGCGTTTTCCATAGTTATATCCCGGTCGGGGTTGACGGAACTGCTGGCACAAAGCATCCTGAAAAAGCTCAATAAAGAGATCACCAGCAAGAAGATACTTTACTTCAAGTATTTCCTGCTTTTGATATTGACTTTGATCTCCATGTCGTCGCAGAACCTGATCCCGGTACACATTGCCTTTATTCCCATTTTGATACCGTCACTTTTGCAGATTTTTGCCAAATTCAAGATCGACCGGCGGATGATCGCCTGTATCCTTACTTTCGGCTTGATCACGCCTTACATGTGTTTCCCTTTCGGATTCGGCCGCATCTATATAAATGATATACTTGTCGGGAACTTGAAAAGCAACGGTATGAATGTGGATCCCTCCATTTCGGTCGGAGCCATGGCGATCCCGGCGTTGGGGATGCTGGCGGGGCTTTTGATTGCAATTTTTGTATCTTACCGTAAGCCCAGAGAATACGACGAAAGCAAAATCGCCGGCGTTTCACCTGAACAAACCGAAATCAAGCCTCTGAAAGTCATTACCGGCGTGGTGGCGATCGTGGCGGGTTTTGCTGCACAAATATTCCTTGACTCGCTTTTCCTTGCCTCTCTGGCAGCAGTGCTGGTCTTTGTGATTGCCCGGGTGATAAGTTTGCGTGATACGCAGGATGTCTTTGTGCAGGGCGTTTACCTTATGGGCGGCATTGGTATAGTTATGATCGCCGCCATGGGGTTTGCCGAAGTAATGAAAGCTACCGGCGGCGTAAAAGAAATGGTGGATATGATCTCGCAAGGCTTGGGCAGCAATCGGGGTTTTGCCGTATTTATGATGCTCTTTATCGGCTTGCTGATCACTATGGGGATCGGTTCATCATTCTCCACAGTTCCTTTGATTGCGGCGATCTATGTACCTTTGTGCATCAAACTGGGCATGTCGCCAGCTGCCACGCTGGCAGTTGTAGGGGTTGCCGGAGCTTTGGGTGACGCCGGTTCGCCTTGTTCTGAATCGGTGCTGGGGCCCACCGCCGGTTTGAATGCCGACGGGCAGCACGACCATATTTACGACTCCACCATCCCGACTTTTATCCACTTTAATATACCCTTGTTGATAGCCGGGTGGATAGCCGGTATGGTGCTGTAAAATCCAAGCAAAATCAAGGCTGCTGCAAGCGTTAAAACCGTTTACAGCAGCCTTTTGGTTTTGCTTAAAGCTCTGTTCCCAATAAGGGTCGGTACTTGAGGAGGGGGAAAAGACCTTTTGAGGAAA
>JAZMZK010000062.1:0-25447 GCA_045585955.1 Victivallaceae bacterium | reverse complement strand
AAGACGGAACCCCATCACCCTTTTCCAAACCTTTTATTGGCATTTATCTATTTGTTACACAAATAGATAAATGCCCTTTAAGTTTTGAAAAGATTTTATTCAACATCTTTACTGTTAATCAACCGATATTGGGAACAGAGCCTATACATAAAAAAAATTGGAAAAAGTTTTTTTCGAGCTTGCAAAATAGCATTGTTGGGTGTATAGTGCCCAACAACCGCTTTTTTGACAGGGTTATTGTACCCTTATTTTAAATGAACTGTAATAAAACAACTAACAATAAACATAAAACAAGTAAAACAAAAGAACGGAGGAAGTCAAAAAATGACAGATCATGGGATGAACTGGGTGGACTGGCTTTTTATCGGGATACCGATCCTGATAGTGGTCTTTGCTGCTCTGAAGTCACAAAAGTATGTAAAGGGTGTAGCAGACTTCATTTCTGCCGGTCGTGTAGCCGGTCGTTATGTTATCTCGGTAGCATCCGGGGAAGCCGCCCAGGGGCTTATCAGCGTTGTGGCGGTTATGGAAATGTACTACAAGTGCGGGTTTGCTGTGTCGTTCTGGCACTCGCTTTTGCTGCCAATCAGCATGGTTCTGGGTTTGGTTGGGTTCTGTACCTACCGTTTCCGGGAAACCAAAGCTCTTACCATGGGGCAGTTCTTTGAGATCCGTTACAGCAAGAGCTTGCGTGTGGTGGCGGCGATCATCCAGAGCTTGTCCGGGATCGTCAACTACGCCATTTTCCCGGCGGTGAGTGCCCGTTTCCTTATATACTTCCTTGACTTGCCGGTATATGTACATGTTTTCGGCTTGCCCATTTCGACTTTTGCTTTGTGCATGATCGGGTTCCTCGGTTTGGCACTGTTGATCGCCTGTCTGGGCGGTCAGGTTACAATCATGGTTACTGACTGCGTGCAGGGGTTGCTCTCTTACCCGATGTATGTGGTTATCGTTGCCTACATTTTCTACAAATTCTCCTGGAGCGACGAAATGCTGCCGGCTTTGATGGCGCGGGCTCCCGGCGAAAGCTTCCTCAATCCTTACGACTGCCACAACTTGCGTGACTTCAATGTCTTCTACTCCGTTTGCGGTATCTTGGGCGTGTTCCTGAACCGTATGAGCTGGGGCGGCTGTATGGGTTACAACGGCGCTGCCAAATCTCCCCACGAAGCCAAGATGGGTGCGTTGCTGGGTACCTGGCGCGGCGGCTTGGGCGTTATGGTCTGGATTTTGCTGGCGGTGGCTGTGTTCACCTTCCTCAACCACAAAGATTTTGCCAAAGAATCCTTGCAGATCCGTCATCAGCTGGCAATCAAAACTATTGACGACGTTGCTGCCGGTGAACAGTTCAAGGCTGCCCGTGCCCAGCTGAAAGAAACTTATAAGAATATCCAGCCCCGTACCCAGTTCAGTGCCTCTTACAAAGACCATGCCGCATGGGAAGCTGAAAATGCTGACCCCTTCAAGGTGGAAACCCGTAAAGTCTTGAGCCAGACTGAACCGGGTAAGAAAGTCGCCCAGACCTTCGATACCATTTACGGTCAGATGCTGGTACCGCTGGCGATCCGCGAAATGCTGCCGCCTTACGGTATAACGGGTATCTTCTGTGCGTTGATGATCTTTTTGATGATCTCGACCGACACTACTTACATGCACAGCTGGGGTTCCATCATCGTTCAGGACTTTGTGGTGCCGCTGCGTAAGAAAGCGTTCACCCCCAAAGGTCAGATCAATGCTCTGCGCTGGTCTATTGCCGGGGTGTGTATCTTTGCCTTCCTCTTCAGCTTGCTCTTTGCTCAGATCGACTATATATTGATGTTCTTCGCCATTACCGGGGCCATTTGGAGCGGTGCCGGGGTGGTCATCACCATGGGCTTGTACTGGAAACGGGGTACCACTGCCGGTGCCTTTACCGCACTCTTGCTGGCTGCTTTCTGGGCGTTGAGCGGTATTACCGCCCAGCAGACCTGGGCACAGTACATCTATCCGTGGCTGGAAAGAAACGATCTGGTGCAAGCTGTTGGCGACGCTTTGTGGAACATCTCTTCGCCGCTGCATCCGTGGATCGAGTGGAAGATGAACCCCAACAAGTTCCCCATCAACTCCGTGGAAATCGGTTTCATGGGTCAGATCCTTGCGTTGGTCAGCTACATGGTCGTATCGCTGCTGACCTGCCGCAAGCCCTTTAACATGGAAAAGATGCTCCACCGCGGTATCTATGCTGATGCCAATGCGGTCAAAGTCGAAAAGAAACCCTTCAAGTTCAGTACCTTTATGAACAAGAATCTGCTGGGTATCGACGAACAGTACACCAAGGGCGATAAAGTTCTGGCATGGAGTGTGTTCTGTTACAGCTTCATCTACACCTTCATCATCCTCTTTGTGATGGTGGTGGTCTGGAATCTGTTCGTTGACTGGAGCGATGATGCATGGGGTGTTTACTTCTATGTCAAGCAGTTTGTGGTGGTGGGTATTATCGGTGTGGTATCGACCTTCTGGTTCGGTATCGGCGGTACCATTGACCTCTTCCGCTTGTTCCGTGACCTTGACGCCAAGGAAAGCAATGACCTTGACGACGGTCGTGTGGTCAATAATATGTCGGTTGCCGATATGCAGCACATGCAGGAAATCGACAAGGAAAAAGAAGCTGAAGACAAAAAGTAAGCTGATTTTTACTGAAAACTTAAACCCTTGCTGTCTTATGACGGCAAGGGTTTTTTTGCTCCTTACTGAACTGCAATGTATCGGTTGCAGTATAGTGCTGCTTGTGGGCGTATATCAGTTGAATGAAGCCGCCGGTTGCCTGACAGACAGGCTTATGCTGCCAGACTGTTCAGCCGGGATATGCTGCCGGTTTGTGAAGATCATCCACAATGAGAGGGCGACAGGGGAGCTGCTGTATGTTTTTTTTGGGGGGCTTTACTGCTTTTGCCTGCCGTTATATCAGGTGCTTAAACTTGTCTTGTTTTGGCTCTTCAACCAAAGCTTGCTGTCTGAAATAAGGACAAAAAAAATCCCCCGAGTGCTCGGAGGATCTTTCTGGAAAGTTGATAAACTGAAATTATTCAGCCATCTTGCTTTCGATGTATTCGATAGCCTTGCCAACGGTGGTCAGCTTTTCGGCATCTTCGTCCGGAATGTCGGAGTTGAAACCTTCTTCGAAGGCCATGACGAGTTCCACGAGGTCGAGGCTGTCGGCACCGAGGTCTTCGATGAATTTGGCATCATTGGTGACCTGATCTTCGGTAACACCGAGCTGGGCGACGACGATTTCTTTGACTTTCTGTTCTACAGCAGACATTTTACTTCTCCACTTTGAGTTTTACTTTATATCTGTCTAACGGGTTTCATATCCACAGTCGCTGCAAACGACTTGCATATAATATAGCACAAAACGGAAAAAAATCAAATTTCAATAATGAAAAATGTTTTTTTCCGTAATTTGCCGAATTACATGAGCATACCACCATCGATATTGATCACCTGACCGGTCACATAATCTGAATCCGGACTGGCGAGGAAGTAGACCACATTCGCCACATCTTCGGGAGTACCGCCACGCTTCATGGGGATAACCTGCATAAAGGCTTCACGGGCTTCTTCGGAGAGCTTGCCGGTCATGTCGGTAATGATGTAACCGGGGGCAACGGCGTTGGCCTGAATGTTGCGGCTGGCAAATTCTTTGGCAACAGTCTTGGTCAAACCGATAACACCGGCTTTACTGGCAGCGTAGTTGGCCTGACCGACATTACCCATTCTGCCGACCACAGAAGCAATATTGACGATCTTACCGGCGCGGGCCTTCATCATCGGACGGATCGAGGCTTTGGTGAAATTGAAGGTGCCTTTGAGGTTGACGGCGATGACTTTATCGAAATCATCTTCGGTCATGCGCAGCATGAGTGTATCGCGGGTGATACCGGCATTGTTGACCAGAATATCCAGCGAGCCGAAATCGGCAACGACTTGGGCAACAGTTGCTTCCGCATCAGCAAAACTTGCTACATTGGCAGCATAGGCTTTGGCTTCCACACCCTGGGCAGTGAATTCATCGGCAGTAGCCTGTGCTACATCAAGCATGATGTCGACGATTGCAAGTTTGGCACCTTCTGCCGCCAAACGGGCAGAGATGGCTTTGCCGATACCGCGGGCACCGCCGGTTACGAGGGCAACTTTGCCTTCCAGACGCTTTTCAAGACTCATAAATATTTTCCTTTCTTTAG
Source organism: Victivallaceae bacterium (assembly GCA_045585955.1). GTDB lineage: Bacteria > Verrucomicrobiota > Lentisphaeria > Victivallales > Victivallaceae > SIG78. Next base: position 21,221 of record JAZMZK010000062.1, on the reverse strand, counting down.
AGTTCAAACGCTTCGAGCGTTTCAACACTGTTGATATTAAAACATTTTACATCGGGCAGAGTACGGCGCATCAACCCGGTCAAAACATTGCCCGGACCAAATTCGATCATGGTATCTGCACCGGCTGCGACCATGGCGTTTACCGATTCTTCCCAACGGACGGATCCGGCAACCTGACCAGCCAGATTGGCTTTGAGCTCCGGCAGAGTTACTGCCGGTGCTGCGGTCAGATTGTGATAGACCGGAATGGCGGGCATCTTCAAGCCTACTGAACTCAAAACTGGCTTCAAGCCAACTCCGGCGCTCTTCATCAAACGGGAGTGGAATGCACCTGCCACATTTAACGGAATGATCTTTTTCAGACCTTTTTCCTGCAACAGCTTGATCGCCCGGATAACCTGTGCTTTGTCGCCGGAGATCACCACCTGGGCAGGGCTGTTGTAGTTGGCTATATCGACTTCGCAGCCGCCGCAGACTTCCTTGATGACCATGCGGTCTTTGCGCTCTCTGCTGATAACTGATGCCATAGCGCCTTTGGTTTCGTTGCAGGCTTTGTCCATAAGTTCGGCACGGCGGGCAAGCAGCTTCAAGCCTTCAGCAAAGTTAAAAGTACCGGCAGCATAGAGCGCCCCGTATTCGCCCAAGCTCAAACCGGCGCAGGCTGTGGGGACTATGCTTTCGCCAAAACGGCTGCGGAACGCTTCCAGACAGGCTACGCTCATAGTGTAGATAGCAGGCTGGCAGTAGATGGTTTCGGTCAGCTTTTCGGCAGGACCTTCAAAACAGATTTCAGAAATTTTGTATCCGAGTGCTGCATCAGCTTCGTCGAAAACGGCTTTGGCAGCAGGGTATTTGTCGTAAAGATCTTTACCCATGCCGACTGCCTGGGCGCCTTGCCCGGAAAATGCAAAGAATGGTTTCATTTTTTTTCCTTGTGAAAAGGCAACCTTGCACCATATTTTTAATATTACCGACCGGGGTAATATCGCAAGATAATGATGCAGCTGCCGGTTTTGAAATGTTTTTTATACAGTGGTGATTTCAAAAGTCCTCAAAAGTCACTGATAGCATAACCTTCACCATGCAAAAGAGCTGTTGCAGCTGGCTTATGGTGCCGCTCATCGCTTTTGTTTTGAATGACTTTTGAAATCACCTCATACAATTTTTATTAATATATAGTGATTTCACCATAAATGCAAGTCAAGTGTATTTGCAATCATAACAAAATTGATGTAAATTATATAAAATCGCTAATTTTTTAACATATTTGGAGATATAAAATGCGTATTCTTTCAGGATTTCAGCCCTCCGGCACTTTGCATTTGGGCAATTATTTCGGCGCTATGCTGCCTAATCTGGATTTTCAGAAAATTGGCGAAAGCTATCTTTTTATTGCTGATTATCATGCTTTGACCACCAGCCCGGAGCCGGAAGCTTTGCGGCAGCGGGTCTTTGATGTAGCTCTGGATTTTCTGGCTTGCGGGCTTGATGTGGAGCACACTGTATTTTTCCGGCAGAGCGATGTGCCGGAAGTTACCGAGCTTATGTGGATCCTTAACACCATTACCACCGTGGGTTTTCTGGAACGCGCCCACAGCTACAAAGATAAAATTGCCAAAGGTTTCATGCCAAATGCCGGACTCTTCACTTATCCGGTGCTGATGGCGGCAGATATTTTGCTCTATCAGAGCGATCTGGTTCCGGTGGGCAAGGATCAGAAACAGCATCTGGAGATCACCCGCGATCTGGCGATCCGTTTCAATGAGCGTTACGGCGAGATCTTTACTGTGCCTGAAGGGCATATTGCTGAAAATGTAGCAGTCATCCCCGGTTTGGATGGTCAAAAGATGAGCAAAAGCTACAACAACACCATTCCGCTGTTCGGAGCGCCCAAAGCCATCCGCAAACTGGTAATGAGCATTGTAACCGATTCCAAAGGTCTGGAAGATGTCAAAGACCCTGACAGCTGCAATGTGGCAAAACTTTACAAATTGCTGGCAAGCGATGACCAATATGCCGACCTTTGCAGCAAATACCGTGCCGGTAATTTCGGATACGGCCATGCTAAACAGGCGTTGTTTGAGGCGATCGAAGCGTATTTCGGACCTATGCGCGCCAAGCGTGAAGAATTTGCCAAAGACCCCGCTGAAGTTTGGAACATACTCAACAAAGGTGCAGAAAAGGCCCGTGCAACTGCTGCTGAAACTATGGATAAAGTTCGCAGGGCAGTCGGGCTGCGCTGAAAGAGATCACCGATTGTAATTTATCTGCTGCAAGGATTAGCTTATGCCTGGATTTATCGCCCGTTTGCTGGAACGCCGCCGTATGGAGCGGGAGGGGCAGCTGGGTACCCGCAAACGCCGTACCGACTCCCTCTGGGGGGAAGCTGCTGACCGTTCATATGTATTGACCACTGTTTTAGTTGCAATACTGCTGGTTGTTTGTATGACTGTGCTTACTTTGCCGGAAATGCGGCACTATCCGGAACTTGTTCCCAACCAGCTGGCTCCGGCAACGATCTTTGCCCGGGTCAATTTTTCTTACGAAGACAAAGCTGCAACTGCTGCCAAACGCGATGAAGCGGCAAATATCCAACCGCGGTATTTCCGGTTGTCGGCAGTGTATAACGAGCAAATCGGCAAGCGCTGGCAGCTGATGTTGAGTTCTATGCACGAGCGGCTGGCGCTGGAAAAGCAAAAGAAGGTCTATTCGGCAGCCGAAACGCCGGTTTCACAGGAAATTGCCGCATTGAGTCCGGCGGCATTTCTGGTGCTTTCACAGCTGGATAAAGATGTACTTTTGCAAGAGCAGTTCCGCGATGAGTTATCCCGCATTTGCAACGATGGAATCATTGATTTGGCAAAACTGACCAATCCGGCACCGGAATCTCCGGTGCGTCTGGTAGATAATGCCGGGCGTGACCGCATGACCAGAACGCTCAACTCTCTGCTTACAAGCAAGGAAGCCGCCCGGCAGCTGACGGAACTGCTTTTGGGGTACACGCCCGAAAAGAAAGCTGCCGCACTTGACCGGGCTGCTTTGGAGCGGTTGATGTATACGGTTCTGGGCAGTGAAGGGAATCTGGTTCTGGACAGCAAACGGACGATTGCCAGACGGGAAAGTGCAATCAAAGCTGTACCGCAGGTAATGAAAGAGGTCAGCAAAAATGATGTGATCATCAAACGCAACAGTCCGGTCACGGCACAGGTGCTGGATGCGCTTGCCGCCCAGCAGGGGGTGCTGGAAATGCGTACTCAAGATGATGACTTGTGGCAGAATTTCTGGCACAATCTTTTCTGGAGCCTGACCATGATCCTTTTTGCCGGATTCTATCTGGCGCACATTCATCCGGAGATAACCCGCAGTTCCCGCCGGATAGCTATGATCGTGACTGTAAGTGCCGTATCGCTGGGGATCAACTATCTGGCGATGGAAACTTTTTACTTTTTCAGCGGTGCGCTTGCAATTCCGCCGGAACTGATTGCTGATGCTCTGCCGTTGGCGTTGCCGGCAGTGCTGCTGACCGTTATGGCAGGGTATCGGGTGGCGCTTTACATCGGATTTTTTGCGGCAATGATCTCGTCGCTGATGTTGGAGGCTTCGTTCAGTGTTGCGCTGGAAGGTTTTGTTTTAAGTGCTGTTTGCGGATACTGGGTTCGCCCGTCCGGCAACTACCGCAGTTATTTTTTGCGGGCATTTCTCTGCGTGGCGATCACAGTTTGGCTGTTGGATTTTAATATGCTCTGGCACATTACGAGCGCGCCGAAGGTTTTACTTTTTTCGCTGGCGCTGGCTGTTGCCAATGCACTTTTTACCGCAGTAGCGGCGCTTTTGCTGACTTTTCTTTTTGAACTTCTGTTCAATGTCAGTACCAATATGTCGCTGATGGTGCTGTGCGATTACAATCACCCGCTTTTGAAAGAGCTGCATTTGAAGGCGCCCGGTACATCTTTGCACAGTCAGAATGTGGCGGTGCTGGCTGAAAATGCCGCTGTGGAAATCGGTGCTAATGCTGTATTGGCGCGGGCAGGGGCGCTGTTTCACGATATCGGCAAAATCAAAAATCCGGAATATTTTATTGAAAACAATCAAAGCGGCAGCAATCCGCACGATAAAATTTCTCCCCGCATGAGCAGCTTGATAATCAGCAATCATGTCAAAGATGGTTTGGATATGGCTGTGCAGTATAAACTTTGCCGGGCGGTGCGGCAGTTCATCCAACAGCATCAGGGGACTGATCTTATCCAGTATTTTTATCATCAGGCGCTCAGCAGCGGCGAGCAGGTGTTGGAAGGTGACTACCGTTATCCCGGCCCGTTGCCGCATGAAAAAGAGGTGGTCATTGTGAGCTTGGCTGATGCGTGCGAAGCGGCAAGCCGTTCGCTGGAAAAAACTACTGCGGTAAATATTGAAACTCTGGTGAATGATATTTTCCGCAAACGCTGGCGTGATGGTCAGCTTGATGATGCCAATCTGACAATAGAAGAATTGTCAAGGATCAACGAAAGTTTTGTTCATACGCTTATAACGATGTATCACAGTCGTATAGCTTACCCGAAGGATGAAAGCAGCGATGAAAACAACATATTCTTTCCGGAGCGTCCGGCGCCCGGGTCCGAACCGAAAACTGCTGCATCGGGCAATGAATGATGCAGCCCGGCTGGCGGGATTGCCGACAGATGGCGATTGGGAATTCCGGGTTTGGTTTTTGGACGATGAAGATATGGCGCAGGCACATGTGGATATTATGGATGTGCCCGGCACTACCGATGTAATAACTATGGCATATCTGGAGGAACCCGAAGCGCTCTTCCCCGGCGATATGGGCTTGGAGCTTTTGGTTTGCGTACCTTTTGCCGAGCGGGAAGGCGCCGAGCGGGCAGATTCCAGTTATGCCGATGAACTTATGTTATACATTGTTCACGGCTGTCTTCATGCCGCAGGCGAGGATGACCTCACCGACGAAGCCCGCCCCTCCATGCGGAGGAGGGAAGCGGAAGTGATGAATTCTTTGCGGGAAAAATATAACTTTTCAGAGATATTCCCATCGAAAGCAAACTGATCGTCAACTTACTTTGCGTTCAGTCGTAAGAGATTGTAGAAAACCTTGCGCCCAGCGCTTGGAAATCTTTGATGAAGTCAGGATAAGTTACCGCACAGGATTCGGCATCAACTATTTCAGTAGTGCCTTCAGCAGCCAAAGCTGCCACGGCAAGCGCCATTGCCAGCCGGTGATCTTTCCAGCTGTCGACCACGGCACCGTGGAGTTTGCTGCCGGTAATGATCATGGCATCGGGCAATTCTTCGATGATCGCCCCCATCTTCCGCAACTCTCTGGTCATACAGGCAATGCGGTCGGTTTCTTTATTGCGTGCCTGACCGGCGTTGCCCAGAGTTATAACACTGCCTTCGTTGACGGCGGCAACTGCTGCCAGCAGCGGCAAAGCATCAGGAGTCTGCCCCAGATCCAGCGTACCGGAAGTAAGTTTGCCGGGGTAAACGGTTACGGAGTTATCGGCATTATATTGCAGTTTTGCCCCCAGATTTTCCAGCATTTTAAATACCGCTTTATCGCCTTGAGCATCGTTAAAGTCAAGATTCTTGATAATTACGCCAGCACTGGTACCGGCAACGATCCCCGCTCCCAGCGGAAATGCCGCCGTGGAGAAGTCGGCGGGGATGAAACTGTCAAAGGCTTTCAAAGTCTGATTGCCGGGGATCACAAAGTGCATCAAATCTTTTGAGGCAGTGAATTCCGCCCCCAGTTTCCGCAGCCAGTTTAAAGATATTTCCACATAAGGTTCTTCGGAGAGCTTGGTCACTTCAATTTCCATATTGCCGCTTTTGATGCAAGGAGCCGCAAAGAGCAGCGCACTCAAATATTGGGAACAGAGAGCCTCCACTTGAGTTTTGCCCCCTTGCAGAGAACCTTGCACGCTCAAAGGAGCATGTCCGCCGGGAGCAGATTCGCACTTTACCTTGAGCATGGTCAAAGCATCCAGCAAGGGTTTCATGCCCCGGCTGCACAAAGATTCGTCGCCGGTAAAAGCGACTTTACCTGCTGCCAGAGCGGCGGCGGCAGTAAGCATCCGCAAACCGGTACCGGAGTTGCCCATATCCAGAACTTTATCCGGCACAGTAAGGTTGCCGCCGCAGCCGGTTATCTCCCAACGGTCGGCAAATTTTTCTGCCTTGGCACCCAGTTCGATGGCGGCGGCGAGGGTACTGGCGGTATCAAAGCTCAAAAGGGGCGAACGCACCACGCTTTTGCCTTCAGCAAGCAATGCTCCGGCAATGGCACGGATGGTGTGGGATTTACTGCCCGGAACCGCAACGGAACCGGCAACCTGCGACGGGTCAACTCTTAAAATCATAACTTCCTCAATGTAATACATTACGGAATTTCATACTTCTGATCAGCCACTTACCGTCAGTTTTTATGAATTCCGCTTCGATATCTTTAACAATGGTATCGCTCATACCATTTTTCAAACTGCCGGAAAAACGCCCGGAGAAGCTGGCTTTCGCCTGATTTTTGCCTTGCATTTCTACTATAATATCCGATGCTGTAACCTCCGCCTTGCCGATCAATGTTCGGTATCTGCCAATGCTGGAAAGCAAGCGGTCACGGTCGTAACTTCCTGCGGCATAGCGATCCATGCCGAAAACCATCGGGTCAGCAAATACTCCGGCAACGCCTTTGACTTTCAAAAGAGCCGTTGCGGTACTCTCTTTATCGGATTTGCTTAAATCTTCTGCCAGCGTATTGAGCATATTTTTGATCAATACTTCGTCCCGCTTTTCCATAGTTATATACCAGTACAACCCGCCCGCTGCCGCCGCCAGCAGCAGCAACAGCAGCACGATATATTTCCCCAGATAGATGCGTTTTGCAGCTTTTTTCATACTAATTCCACCCCGGTATCGGCGTTGTATATGTGAAATTCTTCGATGTGCAGCTCGTCATCGCCCCGGAAACTCAATTCGTGTTTGAACTCATAGCTCAACTCATCCAGCAGACCGGCATCCTGATTTTTCAACCGCTGCAAAACCTCCGGGTGCATACTGATCCTGACCGGCACTTTGCGGTAAAGTTTGTTACGCAATACACTGGCAAGTTTCCGCTGGATTTCCACACTCATACTTTCCGGCGACTTGACCAAGCCGCTGCCCCGGCAGTAGGGGCAGTTTACATACACCGCATCCTGAATACTTTCGTGTTCCCGCTGGCGGGTCATTTCCATAAGCCCCAGCTTGCTGACCGGCAAGACCCGGGTCTTGGCGCGGTCATCTTTGGTGAGCTTTTTCATAAGTTTATAAAGTTCGTCCCGGTGGTGCATGCTTTTCATATCAATAAAATCCAGCACCACCAGACCGCCCACATTCCGCAGCCGCAGCTGGCGGGCGATCTCTTCAGCGGCGGCGCAATTGGTCTGGAAAATCAATTCTGCCTGATCGCTGCCCACTTTGGATCTGCCGCTGTTCACATCAATAGCGATCAATGCTTCGGTTTCGTCAATGCAAATGTAGCCGCCCCCCGCAATGGGGACTTTCCGCTGAAAAACCAAATTGAGCTGCTCTTTGATCTGGTAGGCTTCAAAAATATTCTGCACTTGTTTGTAGCGGCTGACTTTGGCGGCCTGCTTTCTGCCGCCGAATTTTTTGATGGCAGCATAGATCTGGTCGTATGCTTCCATGTTATCGACGATTATTTCGTCGATCTCTTCGGTCATAAAGTCCCGGATGGTGCGTTCAAGCAAATTGGGTTCCCGGTAGACCAGTGCGGGGCTGATGCCCTTTTCCAGAGCTTCGTCGATCTTTTCCCAATAGTCCAGCAAGATGTTCAAGTCATGCTTGAAATAAACACTTTTTCTGCCTTCGCCCACGGTTCGGCAAATGAGGCCCATACCTTCGGGCCGCTCCAAACTTTCCAATACTTTCCGCAATCTGGCACGCTCCACCTCGCCTTCGATTTTGCTGGAAAGCCCCAGATGGTCGGCATAGGGCATCAATACCAGAAAGCGTCCGGCAATGGATATATCGGTACTTACCCGGGCGCCTTTGGTGCCGATGGGGCCTTTGGTGACCTGTACCAGAAGCTCCATACCCGGCTTGAAAACTTCGGGTATATCCTTGACCGTCAGCTTGCGTTTACGCAGTTTTATGGCGGTATCCAGCAAAGTTTCGGTTTTGCTGCGGCCCCGCTTTTTGCGTTTGCCTGCGGGGGGAGCCGGATGGGCTTCGATGATTTTATCCAATGCTTCGTCGGCACCGGTGAGCATATCCGAATAGTGCAGAAAAGCATTCTTTTCGCAGCCGATATCCACAAAAGCCGCTTGCAGTTTCTGCTCCAGATTTACGATTTTACCCAGATAGATATTGCCCGGCACCGGGGTATCGCTGTGCCGCTCCATAAGGTACTCTTCCAGCTTGCCGCTGCTTAAAAGAGCTACGCTGGTTTCCAGTTTTTCACAGTTTACGATGAGCTGTTTGCCGGGTTTGTTTTTGAATATATTCATAAAATTTACTTTCCTGCCAGCAGTTTTCCGCCGGCAAGGCTGTTGCGGCAGCCGTTAAGGTAGTCGCTTCCCCGCATGGGCTTTTTGCCTTGCGGCAGAACTTCAACCAGCTGCAAAGCCTGTTCGCCACAGGCAACCACCCAACCTTTGCGGTCAGCCTGAATGATGGTGCCGGGTTCGGCGTCAAGAATGTTTTCCACGATTTGAGCTTTGGTCAGGGTCAGCGTTTTGACTTCGCCACTTATTTCCAGACTGAAAACCGCTCCCGGCCACGGAGTGCAGGCTCTGACTCCGGCTTCGATAGCTTTAGCAGACTTGCTCCAATCAATAATGCCGTCACTCTTTTTGATTTTGGTGGTCATGGTGACCAGTGCGGGGTCTTGCGGAGTACCAGCAAGCACGCCGGAAGCAATATCTTCCAGAACCTGCAAAGTATCTTCAGCAGCGATCTCGCCTAATTTTATTTCCAGAGCATCGGCGTATTCGGTACCATCGAGCGGATACTCAACAGTTTTATAAACTTTGCCGCTGTCCAGACCGATCTCCATATCCATAAAGCAAACGCCGGTGGATTTTTCCATATCGGCAATGGCGTGCATGATCGGCGATGCTCCCCGGTAGCGGGGCAGCAGCGAAGCGTGCACATTTACGCAACCGTATCTGGGCAGTTCCAGCAGCGGCTTTTTCAAAAGCTGGCCGTAGCTTACGACCACCATAAAGTCCAGATCCAGCGTGGAGAGTTTAGCTTGAGCAGTGCCGTCATTGAGCGACACATATTTGTCGATTGCCAAACCGTTTTCAGCGGCAAACTTACCAACGGGCGTGGGCATAAGTGCGCGTTTGCGTCCGGCGGGGCGGTCGGGTTGGGTGCCGATCCCGGCAAGCTCCAGCAATCCGGCACGGGATTGCTCCACAAGTTTTTTCAGCACCGGCACTGCAATATCACCGGAACCTAAAAAATATACTTTCAACATAAGCAGTAAAAAATCCTTAACAAAAAAGTTATATAAAATTGGCTTAAAGCCATGAAATGCGTTATTTTATATAATATATACGCAATAAATATTTTTACAATTTGATTTGTTTGCAAATGAATATATTAAAGCAAAATTTTCCGACCCCGGTCGCCCTTGCTCTGGGGTCCAATGCTGCCGGGAGCAAAGCGATTTTCCGAATGGCGTGCCAACTTTTGCAATCGCATGGTTTTGCCGTGGAAAGGATGGCTCAAATCATTATCACTAAACCGGTGGATTGCCCGGAAGGAACTCCGGATTTTTACAATTCAGCATTGACCGGAACTTTTAATGGCAGCGCCATGGAGCTTTTGGAGATAACGCAAAGTATCGAACAAACGCTGGGCAGACCCGTTGACCACGGTTTTCATCTGCCCCGGTCCCTGGATATAGATATAATAATTTTTGGCAATAAAGTGATTGATTCGCCTCGCCTGACTTTGCCACATCCCCGGGCGCAGGAACGATTGTTTGTGCTGGAACCATTGAACGAGATCGCTCCGGACTGGGTATTCCCGGACAGTTGCCGCAAGGTTGCGGAGCTCTATTTAAGTTTGAAAAACTCCGGATATTCCGCTTCGCAATTTCCTGATGGCAGATAACTGACCCGCACGCGGCAGGTGAGCTGTTGTTCTTCCTGATTTGCATTGCCGAAAATCACTGCCCGGCAGGTGACAAGTGCAGTTTGTTCTGCAAGCAATTCAACTTCCAACGGAGCGAGGACGGCGGCTTTTTCCGGTAAAACGGCTTTCAGAATATCCACTGCACACTGCCGGATACTTTTTGCAAGTTCATTTTCTGCTTGAGTATCGGCTGCTGAAAAACCTTCGTTAAAGCTGCTGCTGTATCTTTCGAGTTGGAGAACCGGTTGCTGTGGCAAGGGGTTGGAGAGCTGTGATTTTTTTGTTAATTTTGCCCCCCGGGGAGGCTGTTTTTTGCATTGTTGCAGAAAAACTATCCCGGCAGTCAACAGCACCGCAAGCAGTGACATACAAATTATTTTAATACGAAACAACATAATTTCCCCGTTCGGCAGTTCGCAAAAGCATACCTTCTTCCGGCACTATCTGCCAGATAAATGCAATGTTGTGTTTGCGCAACTCGGCAATAACTGCTGCGGCAGCTGCAATGGCGTTGCCCGTAACTGACAGTTCCACAAAGTTCTTATCTTGGTCAATGAGTCTGTCGGGCGAAAAATCCTGCAACAGAAATCCTTTATCCGGAACTTTTCTGATCTGGAAAAATCGGATTTTCCCGTATTTGAAACTGCTTACGGTTACGCCGGAATTTTCAGCCCCGCCCTGATAAATATCCTGATTGGTGCCGATGATGTAAAATTTTTCCGGATCGATCATGATCCGCCACGGTGTAAGATGTTTTGCCGGTGCCAGCCCATAGGCGGCAACGGGCGTATCCCCACCGGCGGCGAGTGTATTTTTCAGCCGGGCGATCAAGGCTTTTTCCTGCTCGACAGAAGAATTTTTAAGCCTGGCCTGAAACATTTTTTCTTTGGCGATCCGGCTTGAAATATCTTCTATTTTATCAGCATATTTATTTACCTCGATCACCAGTTTGCGGTGTTTGTCCTGCAATGAGTGATCTATTGGCACAAGTCCGCCGGAAAGGTCGCTTTGGCCCAGCAGACTTTGCAGCAGTTCCCGCTGACTTTGAGCAGCTTGCAGTTGACTGGCAAGCAATGCTGATTCGTTTTGCGCCTGCTGCATTTGACGGCTGTCTATCCGGTCACTTGAAGTTATTTGCCGGGAAGCTGAAATACCGCCGAGAATGATCGCCATCAGCAATACCACTCCGAAAACATTGCACATGGCATCAAGCAAAAGGTCGATGCTGTCTGAAAAAAATAATCTGTTTTTCACAACTCCAACCCTCCCAGTGTTTCGTGCGACAATGGTTCGGCAACGATTTCCATAGCCGGAAAGGTTTTTTGCAGACTCTTTTTCAATGTTCCGGCAAATCCGCCTGCTGACGGTCGCACGGCGATTATCAGTCGGGTTTGTTGAGGCTCAAATCCTGTCAGCTGTTTTTTTACAAATGGCAGCGCAGTGGTGCTGCTGCCGGCCAGTATGGGCTTTAGTGTCGGTTTTTCCTGCCAGTACCAACTGTTGCGGGATACGGTCAGGATAATATTTTTTCGATTTTTTTTATCTGCAAAAGAGAGTTTTTGGCGTTGATCGCTGCATTGCTTTTCCAGCATCATACATTGTTCAATAAGCGCAGTTAATTCTTTATTGGCAAGCTTAAGCTGCCGGTTCCGGTTTTTTAATGCAGAAAGTTCATCTTGCATTTCTTCAAGCATTCTGGCGCGTTCGCTGCTGATTTTTTCAAGTTTGCCAGTGGAATTTTTCAGGCGTTTATTCAACAAGGTGTTCTGTTCGCTGATCTCTGAATGTTCAAGTTTTGCCCGGAGTCCGGCAATCTTCTGCTCCTGATCTTTCAGTATGGAGCGTTTGAGTTTTATGCTTGATTGCAGTGCAGCATAATCGCTTCGGGCAAAGGTTTTTCCGGCAGGCACATCGCCGCCGGAACGGCTTTTTGCCGCAGCCAATGCCAGTACAAATATAAGCATGCATCCTGCCAGTGCTGTTATTATATCCTGAAAAGCAAAGAAAGAAATCGGCACCGGGCGGTGTTTTTTGCGATAAATATTCATTATTCTTCTGTATCAGTGACCACCGGACTGATCATGTTTTTTAGCGAGTTGAAAAATTGCTCTTCGTCCTGTCTGCGGCACGAGGCAAATATTTGCAGGAGCAGCGCCAGCACCAGCGCTATAAGAGTTGTTTCAAATGCCGTAGCAAGCCCGCCGGTGAGTTGGGGCAGGACTGATTCAAAACTTACCTGATTTTCTGCCGAGGTCAGCAATCCGAATTTACTTACTGCTTTAGCCAGCCCCAGTACAGTTCCGATAAATCCTAAAACCGGGATCGACCAGATCAGGGTCGATATCCAGATAAAACTGCTGTCGGAGGCCTTTTCATATTCCGCAGCGGCGCTGGAGAGGAGCAGATCGGTTTCGGAGAGGGATAAATGGCGTTTTTCCAACCGGCGTTTCAGTAAAAACAGTTCCGCAGCGGCAAAATCGGCAGGCGATTCCACATTTTCGGCAACGAAACTTTCGCGATCTTCATTGTTGACACATGTTTTCAGAGCCTGCGCCAGTTTTTTCTGCACCGCAAGTTTATGTTTTTTTATCCAAAGTGCCGCCAAACACCACATGGCAAAAAATACGGTTATAAGCGGTATGAATGTACGGTCAGCTTCGCCGTACGGAAAAAACATTTTTATCATATCATTTTCCGGAAATACGATCTTGAGTATACTCAAAACTCCATAAGTTATTGCCGTTAAAATAATTCCCGGTACCAGACTGCTGAATTTGCCCGCGGTAGTCATACCGGCAGAGGCAAAGCCGAAGCGTTCTTCACAGTCCAAACGCATCATATCGAATTTTTTATCCATAAAAAACCTCATTGTTTGATTCAAATTTTGTTTAACTGCTGTCTCAAATTTACACCAACAACCGTAAAAATTCAATTTCCTGCCATAAATATTGCCCGGAAATTTGACATTTTTTGTAAACAAGATTATATTTTCCGGCAAAAATATGAATTATTATCGTTATATGGGGTCATTTTTTTTATGAAAAGCAAAAGTCAACACAATTTTTTATGGAACTGCCGCCGCTGTTTGAGTATTCTTGGCGAATCACTGCCAACTTTCGGAGCCAGCGAGGGACAGTTGCGGGCATCGGCTCTGACTTACTATACACTTTTTGCTATTGTGCCGGTTTTTGCGCTGGTTTTCGGCGTAGCCAAAGGCTTTGATTTGGATAAGTGGCTCAAACAGGCACTTACCGAAAAATTGAGCGAACATGGCGAAATATTGAATTGGATATATAATTTTGCCGATACCACTTTGCGGGAAACCAAAGGCGGACTGGTCGCCGGGATCGGTGCTTTGATCCTCTGCTGGTCGGTAGTCAAGATGATCGGCAATATCGAAAGCGCTTTCAACCGGGTGTGGCAGGTGAAAAAATCCCGGACGATCTTCCGCAAATTTACTGATTATCTCTCTTTTCTGGTGATTGCTCCGGTATTGCTGCTGGCGGCAAGTTCGGCCACGGTCATCGTATCCCGGATTTTACGGGAACTTACCGAAAAACATACACTGTTAAGTTACAGCCGGCCGATCGTGGAATTCGGTATACAGTGTGTGCCTTTCTTTCTGGCATGGCTGCTTTTTACTTTTGTTTACATCTTTCTGCCCAACACCAGAGTAAAATTTTCGGCGGCACTTTTCGGCGGGGTAATTGCCGGGAGCCTCTATCAGGTGGTGCAGTGCGGCTATATTTTTGTGCAGATGGCACTTTCCCGCTACAATGTTATTTACGGCAGTTTTTCGGCTTTGCCGCTCTTTCTGATCTGGATGCAGCTCAACTGGCTGATCATGCTTTTCGGGGTGACACTTTGTTATCTTTACCAGAATTACGATTACGAAAGCAAATGCCGCAAAGATTGTGAACGCACCGAAGCTGACAAGCGGCTGCTGGCATTGAGCATAGCTGCTGTTATCACCGGTGAATTTGCTGCCGGCAGAGCTGCGATCCCGGGGGATGAAATCGCCAGCCGGTTGCAGCTTTCACGCACTTTGACCAATGAAATATTGACCCGGCTTTCTGCTAACAATGTAATTACCACCGTAACTCCCGGCGAGTATGAAACTCCCGGTTATGTCCCGGCGCTGCCAATAACCCGTATGACGGTATTGACGGTGCTGGAGCGCTACGATGATATAGAATCGCCGGTGCCGGATTTCTGCAATAATATAAAGCTCTCCGTAAAAGCCGCTGCTGTGATCGCAGAACTGAAAAAATCTATGGAAAACAACCCAGTCAATACTTCTGTAACCAAATTGCTTGAAGATTGATAAATGAGGCAATTTCAAAAGTTCTTAAAAAGCCTTGAAATTCCCCATTGCAATTAGCAAAGGGAGCATTTGAGGTGGTTACTCTGCGAGTAGCAACGCTCAAACTCCCCCTCTCGCTACTCATCAATGGTGCTTTTTCAATCTTTTTTTAATCGACTTTTGCAATTACCTCAAATATCTGTTAAAATCAGCACTCATATAAGCACTGAAATCGCCGGATATTGGTATAGCCTGACTTTGAATGTGGGTATTGCAAAGCTTCCCGAAAGCTGCAATGCCCGCTTTTTTTTTTTTGTATAGATTTTGAAAAACCGCATGTTTTAATTTACATAGCAACAATAAAAATTATCGCAGATAAAAACTTGTATCAGATTACCATAAAACAAATTGGGATTACTTTTATTACGAAGTAATAAAAGTAATCCCGGTGAAAGTTTTTGGAAAAAGGGGATGGGTTTGGGAAGGGGAAAAGAACCTTTTTTCAAAAAGGTTTTTTCCCCTTCCCAAGCATCAACGCCTTATTTACTTTCCAGATAGCGGCGGATTTCGGAGAGGCCGACGATTTTTTCGAAGTCATCGCCCCGGTCGACGACCAGTGTGGGGGCTTGACGGATGGTGTAGTTTTTGGCAGTTTCCTTATCCTGATCGGATACCACTACGCTGTACTGTTTGCTGGCCTGATCGAGGAAATCCTTTGCCATGCGGCAGTTGGGGCAGGTGGTGGTGGTGAAAAGTATGAGCTTTTCTTCTGCGGGAGCTGCGGGGTTGGCGAGGGGTTTTGCTTCGGCGGGGAGTTTTTCCGCCTGGAGTTCAAAACCTTTTTTCAGTGCCATGTTGGCATTGTAGACTACACGGTCTTTATATTCCTGACTCTTGCCGTCGTTCCAGTTCTGCACCGGGCGGTAGTAGCCGGTGATACGGCTGTAAACTTCGGTTTTGCCGCCGCAATCGGGGCATTTGAAAGCTTCGCCGGCAATGTAGCCGTGATTCTGACAGATCGAATAAGTCGGCGACATGGTGAGGTACGACAGCCGGTAGTTTTCGGCGATCTTCCGCACCAGATTTGCCGCAGCTTTCCAATCCGGGAGCTTTTCTCCGAGGAAGGCGTGGAAGACGGTACCGGAGGTGTAAAGAGTCTGCAATTCGTCCTGAATATCCAACGCTTCAAAAATATCTTCGGTGTAGCCCACCGGCAGATGGGAGCTGTTGGTGTAGTAAGGCGTGCCGCAGTCGCCGGAAGCTGTGACGATATCGCCAAAGCGGTTTTTGTCATGCTTGGCAAGGCGGTAGCTGGTGGATTCCGCTGGGGTAGCTTCCAGATTGTAAAGGTCGCCATACTGTTCCTGATAGTCGGAGAGGCGGTCACGCATGTGGTTCAATACTTCCTTGACAAACTCCTGAGTTTCCTTGTGGGTCAAATCTTTCTTGAGCCAGCGGGCGTTCAAGCCGACTTCGTTCATCCCCACCAGACCGATGGTGGAAAAGTGGTTGTTGAACTTGCCGAGGTAACGGCGGGTGTAGGGGTACAAACCTTCGTCCAGCAGTTTGGAGATAACGCTGCGTTTGATTTTCAAACTGCGGGCAGAAATATCCATCATGTGGTCAAGTCTTTCGTAGAACTCTTCAACAGTTTCCGAAAGGTAGGCTATGCGGGGCATGTTGATAGTCACCACCCCGATAGAACCGGTACTTTCGCCGGAACCGAAGTAACCGCCGGACTTCTTACGCAGTTCACGCAAGTCCAGACGCAAGCGGCAGCACATACTGCGGATGTCGCTGGGTTCCATATCGCTGTTGACATAGTTGGAGAAGTAGGGAGTACCGTACTTGCTGGTCATTTCAAAAAGGAGCTTGTTGTTTTCCGTTTCGCTCCAGTCAAAGTCAGCGGTGATGCTGTAAGTGGGGATGGGGTACTGGAAACCGCGGCCCTGGGCATCGCCTTCGATCATGGTTTCGATAAAGGCACGGTTGACCATATCCATTTCTTTTTTGCAGTCTTTGTACTTGAAATCCATCTCTTTGCCGCCCACGATACAGTTCAGTTCGGCAAGGTCAGCGGGCACTGTCCAGTCCAGCGTGATGTTGCTGAAAGGTGCCTGCGTACCCCAGCGGGAGGGAGTGTTCACGCCGAAAATAAAGGATTCGATGCACTTTTTGACCTGCTTGTAGTCCAGATTGTCCACCTTGACAAAAGGTGCAAGGTAGGTATCAAAGCTGCTGAAAGCCTGGGCACCTGCCCATTCGTTCTGCATGATTCCGAGGAAGTTGACCATCTGGTTGCACAAGGTGGCAAGGTGCGAAGCCGGGGCACTGGTGATCTTGCCGGGCACGCCGCCCAAACCTTCCTGAATGAGCTGCTTGAGCGACCAGCCCGCACAGTAGCCGGTCAGCATGGAAAGGTCGTGCAAATGGATATCGGCGTTGCGGTGGGCGTTGCCGATCTCGTCGTCGTAGATTTCCGACAGCCAGTAGTTGGCAGTGATAGCTCCGGAGTTGGAGAGGATCAAACCGCCCACCGAGTAGGTAACTGTGGAGTTTTCCTTGACCCGCCAGTCGTTGACTTTCACATAATCGTCCACGGTTTTCTTGAAGTCCAGAATGGTGGATTCGGTGTTACGCAGTTTTTCCCGCTGACGGCGGTAAAGGATGTAGGCTTTGGCAACATCGGCGTAACCGGCCTGCACCAGAACCGATTCCACACTGTCCTGAATATCTTCCACCGACACCAGACCTTCCTTGATTTTCGGCTCAAAATCCGCCGTTACCTTCAAGGCGATAAAGTCGATGATCGACTGGTTGTACTGCTTTTCCTGGGCTTCAAACGCCATCTTGATAGCGTTGGAGATCTTGCCCAAGTCAAAATCAATGTTCTTGCCGTTACGCTTTTGTACCTGATACATAACCTTCCCTTTTCCTTTTTATATTGTTTACTATGTTTAAAAACAAAAAATTCTGCTTCATCTGCCCCGGATCGCCGCATCGGGTACATACTCTTTTACCGCCGCCAGACAGGCTTTGAGCATCTCATCCGCAATGGCAAACATTCCGGCATTTTCTCTATCCAGCACATCGCCGGAATCTTCATACGCCTGCAAAAAATACCGCTTTGCCGGAGCTATCCATTTGCCGATGGCGGCAAAATCTGCCACCTCGTGCAGATTGCCGGTCACGGTAGTACGGAACTCATAGTCCACAGTGTTGCTTTTCAGAAACTCCACACTTTCGCAGACTTTGTCAATAACCGTGCTGTTCCCGCAAACTTTGGCGTACTTTGCAACAGAGCTTTTTATATCCATTGCCACATAGTCCACGAGTTTATCTGTCACCGCCGCCTTGAGCCTGTCCGGAAAAGAGCCGTTGGTATCCAGCTTGACCTGAAAGCCCAGCTCTTTGGCACACTTGGCCAGTTCCAGCGTTTCGGCAAACAACAACGGTTCGCCGCCGGTAAAGCACACTCCGTCAAGAATATTGACCCGCTTCTTGAAAAAACTCACTATTTCGTCAAAACTGAAAGGCAGCTCATCCGTTGCCCGCACCAGCGAACCGTTGTGGCAAAAAGGACAGGCAAAATTGCACCCGGCATTGAACACTGTGCAAGCAGTTTTGCCCGGAAAATCCAGCAATGTGAGCTTGCGTAAGCCGAAACGCATTGATACTTACTCCTTTATGTATATTCCACAATATATAGTTAAGGTTTTTTCTTGCAAACACAATATCTTGGAGCTTTAATATATCTCCATTTGTCGATATTGCAATTAAAAAAGCCAACTTTTTCGGCAAAAAAAATCCGTCAAGCTCAAAAAATTTTTACCTTGAGCTTGACGGGAGCAATGCACTTGAATAAACAGTTTGATTGGGCTGTTTCCGCCTGTTCTTCTGCTTAATTTCAATATCCGAAACCGTTGCCGGTCAGAGCCTTTATGCTGACAATGCCGTTGCGCCGTTCGTACAAGCCGGGGCGGAGCTTTTCGTCTGCCAGCGAGGCTTGCGGGTAGAACTGCGGCGCGTTGCACTCCACACCTTTGATGGTGCCGATGTGGGCGGCAAGCAGAGCATGGGGCACAGTTGCCAGCATGGGGTTGGTAAGATCCTGAACCATCAGCTGCATATTGTGTTTTTTCGCCCAGCATGCCGAAAGCAGTGCTCCGGTCTGGGTTTTGCACACTTTAAGCGCCACGCCGTTCCAGCCCAGTGAATTACCCAGCTTGACAAACTTCCAGTCGTGGGCGCTTTCGTCCATAAAGAGGGGTTTGCGCTGACTGCATGAGTGCACATCGATCTGATTGGCTTCCAGATCGTAAGGGAAGGGCTGTTCCACATAGATAAGCAAATCGTAGATCGCCGGGTATTCGGCTTTAAGTTTATCCAATATATCATTGACATAAGCTGGGTCTTTCACCAGACAGTTGAAGTCCGGCGACAGAGCTTCCACTCCATACTTGAGGGCGATCTTGCCAATGGCTGTCACCCGATCGTAATCCCATACTGCATCGCTGCCGGTAAGTTTGATCTTCAAACACTTCAATCCATCGCGTTCGATCCACTTTTCCAGCGAAACCGGGTAGCCGTCGTCGGGTTCATTGCCGGTGCGTTCGCTTTCGTAAAGCAGGTCTTTGCCGCCCACCAGATGCCAGACCGGGAGTTCGGCGGGAACATTTTTTACAAAAAAGTCTTCCGGGTAAAGCCCGGCAAAGGCTCCGTCGTTATAAAACCACGCCAGATCGTGATCCATAAATTCTTTATTATAAGTTTTATAAGTAGGCAATCCTTTTGCCAGACCGTAAGCATCGTGCAAAGCTATATCGAATGCCGACGCACAGATCAAAGCTGCCAGATGGGGCATTTGGGTATTGTTTTCGCAGTTGAACTTTTCCAGCAGAGTATCCAGTTTGCCGGTCAGGAAGGTGTACCCTTCGCTCATGGGGTGCAGTTGGGGTTCTGCCGGATAGGCTTCTGCCAAAACTTCGCAGAATTTGCACATAAGTTCTTCCCGCAAGCCGAAAGAGAGCGTTGAGGGCCACGCCCACGCCACTGAAAGAGGAGTTTCGCCCCGGCCCACCGCACCGTAAGCGGGGTATTCCACATGGCAAATTTGAATGGAATCAATAGTTTCAGCCCCAAACTTGAGGGGCAAACGCATCTTGACTGGAATAAATTTTAATTGCATGATCAATAAAACCTTTCTGGTTTTTTTACCGTTGTTCATAACCTTTTAAGGTGGGATTTATTTTTTTCAAAGCAAAAAAATAAATCCCAATAAAAGGTTTGGAAAAAGGAGATGGGGTTCCGTCTTCGCCTTGCGGGCTACGCCGTGACAAGTTGGGGAAGAGGAAAAGAACCGATCCAGAAAAGGTTTTTTCCTCTTCCCCAATGCCTTGCCTTTTTATTAAAAACAGGGGGTTACATCTTCGATCTGGAGCGGGATGGTCTGTTTGAGGCGGATGGACTCGATCGCTTTCTGTGCCAGAAAGGTGGAACGGAAACCGGCGAGTTCGTCGCAGGGGCTGGGCTTATCGTTGAGAATGGCGTCGATAAAGCCGTTGAGCATGGCTTTATGACCTTTATCCACGATCAGCGGGCAGGTTTGTTCCACGATTTTGGCGTTGGTGCTGCCGGAAACATTCTTCATATATTTATTCATATATGCATCAAGCCCGCTGCCCAGCTCGGGGTAGGGGTCGCTCTGCAGGGCAAAGGTTTCACTGCCGGAATCGGGCATACCGTAGTAGCAGTTTTCCACAAAGTGCAAACAGCGGAACAATGCGGCTCCGGCGGTGACTTCAAACTGCTCTTTGGGGTAGTCAAAAGTGCCGGTGCAGGAGAAATCCAAAGTCATGCTGGCGCCGTTGTTGAACTTGAGGTAAATGCCGTGGGACAGCCGGGAAGAGCCGAACGCCGTGATCTCGCAAGGCACTGCCGGGGCAAAGAACCAGCACGCCAGATCCAGCCAGTGTACCGATTCTCCGATGATCTCGCCGCCGCCGGTAAGGGGATTGAGATGCACCAGCGAGTAAGAGCTGCTTTCATCCTGAATACGGATATTCATGTGGTGATAGGTTTCTTCCGGCAGCGGTTCCCGGACGGTTTCCACATACTGCCACGGATTGTGCTTGGGATCGGCAATATGTTCCTGATACTTTTTCTTTAATGCTTGCATCGCCGGTGACATGCGGCGGTTGAGGTCAACGCAGAGCTTGACCCCGTTTTTGCGGACGGCACGGATGATCTTGAATGCTTCATCATCCCGCATCGCCATAGGTTTTTCGCAAAAGATATGCTTTCCGGCAGCGGCGGCGGCTTCCACAATAGGCAGATGCACTTCGTGGCTGGTGGCGATCTTGATAAAATCAACTTCCGGATCGTTGACTATATCCATAAAGTTATCAGTATAATGGGGTACATTAAAATCCTTTGCCGCTGATTTTGCCGCCTCAAGATCAATGTCGCAAACCCACTTGAAATTGACTTTTTCGTGAGTGGAAAGGTTCACCAGATCCTGCTGATGGGCGAATTTGCCGCAACCGATCTGGGCGGCAGTAAGAATACTCTTGCTCATAATAAAGCTCCTTGTTGTGTTGATAAAAAGCTCTGTACCCAATAAGGGTCGGTACTTGAGGAGGGGAAAAAGACCTTTTAAGGAAAGGTCCTTTTTCCCCTCCTCAAACTCCACCCCTTTTTTCCAAACCTTTTCCCGGCATTTATCTATTTGCGTTGCAAAATAGATAAATGCCATTCAAGCTTT
>JAZMZK010000061.1:0-4561 GCA_045585955.1 Victivallaceae bacterium | reverse complement strand
GACGCCGGAGTACATGAATTCGCCGAGGCCGATCTGCTTGAGTTTGCTTACGCAGTTGGCACTACGGGCGCGTTCACGGGCGGCGGAGAGGGCGGGCAGCAGCATGGCAGCCAAAATCGCGATGATAGCGATTACCACCAAGAGCTCGATGAGGGTAAACTGTTTCTTCATTTGAGAAACTCCTTTTTGTTAGTTGCTTTTTTACTGTTAAAAAGCGGTTTATTTACTCATTCGGATCCAAATTCAGTCGGATTTTTCGGCTCAACTTGCCGGAAAGTCCATAAATCCGAACCTTGCTAAGTTCAATTATACAACACTTTTAATGCATTGTCAAGGGTAAATATTGTAAAAAATGCAAAAAAAACAGTTTTTTTGTTTTTTTTGTGCTTATAAGTCTGTTTTTGGGGCTTGCCCCGCTGTCGTAGTGTTCCCGGCGGGGCAAGCCCGGCAGCACGGTTGATGGCGGCTTTACGGACTGATACGGACTGATACGGACTGCTCTTGCCGCCAAGCTGCTGTCGGGAGCTTTATGCCGTGTTTTGCTTGTATAGTATTCATAGTATTCATAGTGTTCATAGGCTCGCAAGTGTTCGCCGCCAAGCTGCTGCAAGCGTGGGCGTGGGCGGCTGGCTTCCGCTTTACTTCTCCAACTCCTTCAATATAATTTTGCTCAACCGGGTCAATTTGTTTTGCGAAAAACCTTTTTGCCGCAGCACTACTCTCCTTGACAACTGCAATTCGCCGCTGACAGTGGTTACATTTATATATTCATTATATACATCTATGCGGTTTACGCACTCTTTAAGCAGCATTTCGTATGCTTCCGGGGTAAATTGTTTCTGGCGGTAAAAGTCCACCAATTTCCTGAAAAATTCCTCTTCGCCTGTTTTTTTCTTACGCTCGATCAACGCCAGCCCCAATATTGTTTGCACCGCCTCAACAGCTCCGGTAATGTGGGGTTTGCTGCAATACATGGCGATCCTTGAACTGCGGCACTTTTCATCATTCAGCAATATCCCCCTCCGGCAGCGATAGCTTATTTTTTCTTTTTCCACCGCCACCACCAGCTTGCTGCCGCAGTTGCCGCAGTAAAGCAAGCCGCTCAAGGGCAGCCAGTGTTTGGAAGTTTCTGCTGCATTACAATTATTGCGTGAATATTCACAACGCTTTTTCTGCATGATTTCCTGTACTTTCAGAAAATCTTCCAGACTGACGATCGCTTTGCCTTGCAGATTTTCTATAAGTTCGCCCCGGCTGTTGAATTGGTATCCGGCATAAATGGGCTTGCGGGCGATCTCATACAGGTTTTTGTTCCAGAAACAGCCGTTGAAGAAGTGTTTCCAACGCTGATTTACCGCCTTTACTATATTGCTGTACGATTCACCAGCGATTATTTTATTGAAAACAAACTTTACCACTGCACTTTTTTCTTCATCAACAGTATAAAGTTTGCTGTTCCGGTCGTAATTCAACGCAAAAGCGGTGATCCCGGTGGGCATTATGCCGGAATTGCGAACCTTGTTGAAAACCTCAATGCTCCGCTGCCGCTGTTTGGCGATCTGTTCATCGTTGATTTGATTTTTCAGCATGGTTATAAGCTGCTGGTCAAAGAGAGCCAGATCCAGCGTGCCGCCCTTGACCTGAATTATCTTTACATTATGCTCAATAAGCGTTTGATTTACCGCATTTTCCAGATAAGAGCGGCTCAACGGCCGGTATAGCCGGGTTATATCGTCAACAATAATGCAGTTTATCCGGTCAAGCAGTCCGATAACTCTGCCGAACCCATGCCGGAAAAGTCTGCCGGAACTGTTGCTGTTTGCCCAACTCTGAAAAGCCCGGTCAGCTGTGGCAAGATTTTCCCAACCCGCCGGATATGTTTTGCCGGAGATATTGAGATCGCTCAACACCTCCACGATTTCAATATTGCGTTGCCCGGCAAGCTGCCGGCAGTTGGCTATCTGCACTTCAACGCTTTCGCTGTAATCATCAGAACCACTGGACTGCCGGGCATAAATAACCGCACGCTGTTTCATTTTGTAACTCCTTTGTTTGAGGTGAAAACAAAATATAACCCGATAGCCGGAACACCGCATTGCACAGAATAAATGAGAATGTATGGGAAGGTATGAGAAAGCATGGGAATTTTCCGCCTGAAAATGCAATGTGTTTTGTAAAAGCGGCAATGCTCTCATACACTCTCATAAAAAGCCGCCATCAACCGCCCTGCGAGGCTCGCCCCGCCCACTGGCGGCATCCTCCTCCGCCGAAGGCTGCGGAGGACAAGCCAGCCGCCACCGCACTTACTGTGGTAATCGCTATCATTGCGATTTTGGCTGCCATGCTGCTGCCCGCCCTCTCCGCCGCCCGTGAACGCGCCCGTAGTGCCAACTGCGTAAGCAAACTCAAGCAGATCGGCCTCGGCGAATTCATGTACTCCGGCGTCAACAAGGATTATGTTGCCGTTCACACTACTGCCGCCAACAACGAAATGGCTAAAGCTACCAATGTCATTTTCGCAGCTGGTGATAGCGAAGAAACTGAACTGCCCGGTAACAAACTCGTTCTGGGTGGCTTTATGGGTATGAATGTCAAGCAGGTCAAAGATGATGCTGCTGACAAGCTCTTCAAGTGCCCCAGCGGCAGTGCCAACTTCGTCGTTGGTGATGGTAAAGCTTCTTACATCAATATGATCCACAGCACCGAAGCTGCTACTACCAGCAAGAGTTCTCCCCAAAAGCGTGTTATCATTGGTCGTGATAATCCTGGGTGCGCTACTTGGTATGATATGCATGTCGCTTTGAAATCTGGCACTACTGGTGGTGCTGCCACATTGCCGACCACTGGCGGCAATCACCCGACCGCAATCAATGCCTGCTACCTCGGCGGTCATGTCAGCGGTATCGTGGTCAAGAATAGCAGTGGAACTGCTGAATTCGATATTCTGGACCAGATCACCTACTGATCTGTTAGTAGTTAATACTACAGTCTGATAAAAAACGCTCTCTTATAAGGGGGAGCGTTTTTTTGTGCATAATTGTATTCTGCGAAAAAACGCTTTGAGTATCTGAAAAATAATATGTTAAAAAAATTGGTTTTTTTATACATTTACAATTTGTCATGTTAAGAAAGGCAGGTTATTTTAACATGACAGCAATATAATGACATGATTTTTAATTTTTTTAACATGAGGTTCTCTAAATGCCAGAATACAAATTGCCTTGTTTGCCGCCGCCGGTTGATCTTGAATCCAAAGCAGTTCTGAAAAAAGTTAACGAGGCCAACCGTGAATTGGCAGTTTTGAAAGGCTACGCTCAAACTATTCCCAATCAATATGTCCTGATCAATGCTTTGAGCTTGCAGGAAGCTAAAGACAGTTCTGAAATTGAAAGCATCATCACGACTAATGATGAATTGTACCGTGCCGGACTGTTTGAAAAAGAATCGGTCTCGCAGCAAGCGAAAGAGGTTAAATATTATGCTGAAGCACTCACTGAAGGATTCCATTTACTCCAACAGGGAGAATTGCTGACAACCAATAATATCTGTGCTATCCAGCGTATTTTGGAAAGAAATGATGCCGGTTTAAGAAAACAAGCCGGAACAACCTTGAAAAATGCTGCAACCGGCGAAATTATATATACACCACCGCAAGACCCGGAAGAAATTATCCGTTTAATGCATAATCTGGAAAAAATTATCAACGATGATCAGTTCTGGCCGGATATAGACCCTCTGATCAAGATGGCAGTGATTCATTATCAGTTTGAAAGCATCCATCCGTTTTATGACGGTAATGGACGAACTGGAAGAATTATCAATGTTTTATATCTGGTTTTGAAAGATTTGCTGAATGCCCCAATTCTTTATTTGAGCCGTTATATTATCAGCCATAAAGGAAATTATTATCGTAATTTGCAGAGAGTCAGAACAAACAACGATTGGGAAAGTTTTATTCTGTTTATGCTTGATGCCGTCATTGCAACTTCAAAAATGACAACTCATACGGTTCAGCAGATTGCACAGGCCCAGCGGGATATTAAGATTGAAATTCGCAACAAATATCAATTTTACAGTAAAGATCTGGTTGATATACTTTTTCTCTACCCGTACACCAGAATTCAGCATTTACAAAGCAGACTGAAAGTTTCCAGACAGACAGCTTCAAATTATTTAAATAAATTGGCAGAAGGCGATATTTTGAAAAAAATGCAACTTGGAAAAAACCTCTTTTTTGTTAATAAAGCGTTTTTTCAAATCTTATCGCAAATACCATGCGATGTTGATAAAGATGTGAATAAAATCATAACAGATTACAAAAAATAACCCAATTTGCTCATATCTTCCGAAAGTTTGAAGACAGTATTGTTTTTAAATGTGCAGATTTTAGCATAACCGGAAATTTGCCTTGAACACAACTTTGGTGGTAATCGCTATCATCGCGATTTTGGCTGCCATGCTGCTGCCCGCCCTCTCCGCCGCCCGTGAACGCGCCCGTAGTGCCAACTGCGTAAGCAAACTCAAGCAGATCGGCCTCGGCGAATTCATGTACTCCGGCGTC
>JAZMZK010000060.1:0-15418 GCA_045585955.1 Victivallaceae bacterium | reverse complement strand
AAAAATGACAGATATACCTGTGCATTGAGAATTTTTTCAAAATTTGAATGGCATTTATCTTTTTGCTCCGCAAAAAGATAAATGCCGGTAAAAGGTTTGGAAAAAAGGGGTGGAGTTTGAGGAGGGGGAAAAGGACCTTTCCTCAAAAGGTCTTTTCCCCCTCCTCAAGTACCGACCCTTATTGGGAACAGAGCATTGCAATAAAACTCAACGGTATTTGCCCGGAGTTTTGCCGAAAGTCTTTTTAAAAACCCTGGTAAAATACCCCGGATCGGCAAATCCGCAAAGCAGGGCAACTTCGCTAACCCGGCAAACACCATCCTGCAAAAGTTTCTTTGCCGCATCCAGCCTTACCTGGGTGAGGTATTCCAGAAAAGTGTAGCCGCTGAAACGCTCAAACGCCCGGGAAAGAGTTGGCACGCTTACATTCAAAGCCGCCGCAACTTCTGTCCGGTTCAATGTAGGCGATGAATAGTTGAGCTGGATGTAATTTTCGGCAGCGTGCAAAAGTTCTTCCGTCCGGTAGGCTGGGGGAGGCTCTTCGCTGTTGGCACTGTTGCCCTGCATGATGTTGTAAAGCAGCAGCAGAACTGTGTGCAGACGGCTTTCCGCAAGCAGGCTCTTTTTCTGCTTTCCGTCCTTATAAGGTAAAAATGTTTCCCGCATACGCTCCAGCTGCCAGTGGACATCGTGGAGTTGTTCGGCAGAAAATTTACGCACCGGGGTCTTGCCGCAACAGGCAAAAAAATCGTTATCCCCTGCCCACACATAAGATACGATCAAGGCTTTGATGCCTTTAGTGGTTTTGAATATATCACGGTGCCGCACATTGCCTGCCATTAACAGCACCTCGCCGGGTTTTACCGGGTATTTAAGTTCCCCCGGCAATATAACGGTCATGCCGCCGGAAATAATGTAAATAAGGTCGCTGCGGTGGGAGTTGTGCCACTCGTTGCGATGGTGCAAAGTAAAATCCGCAATCGCCATATAGCAGATTTGCGGCAGCAAACCAAAGTTTTCCGGAAAATTTTCCTCCACCCTTAAACTCCTTGTAATTACATGTTATACCCTTAAAAATAGCACAAATTAAAAAAAAATCAACTGCCTTGGAACTTTTGATACAAATATTCTATTATTGATACAAAAATCCTATTCAAACCGCTTGCAACTCCGCTTTTTTTGCGTATAATTTATTTTGTAGAATATAAACAAAATCAGAAAGGTCATTTTATGAAAATAAGTAAATTAGTGTTGGGCTGCGGAGCATTGTTTGCTGCCGCGGCGATTTTCGCCCAAAGTGCACCGGTCAAAGTGGGTTGGGGTATTGAATCCATAGACCCCGGGCGTTCCAGCGTAATGCCCGGTTATGGCAGTTTCCGGTACTCTTACGGTTGTGCCGACCCCATTTACGCAACCTGTCTGGTGCTGGATAACGGCAAAGACTCGGTAATTTTTGTTTCGATGGATGTGATCTCCTCCCGGGATATTCTGCCGGAAGTGGTGGCGGAAGCCAAAAGAGTTGCCCCGGAACTCCCGGCGGATAAGTTCTTTATCAACGCTACCCACACTCACAGTTCGCTCAATGTCTACTATTCCTGCAAGGGTGTCCCGGCAGAGTTCAACTTGATGAGCGGCAAGGAGATCCGTCAGCACATCGCCAAACAGGTGGTCAAGGCTGCCAAAACTGCGTGGAAAAACCGCCAGCCCGGCAAAGTGGCGTGGGGTTACGGTTTGGGCGTAACGAGTTTCAACCGCCGCATGGTCTACTTTGACGATCTATCTAAACGGCCCAAAACTGAATACGGCAGCTCCATAGCCTACGCCGGTAATGCCGTTATCCACGGCAAAACCAATGACGACAAATTTTCCGGCTACGAAAATGGCACCGACAACTACATACAGTTTTTGTATACCTTTGACATGCAAGGCAAACTGACCGGCGTTATCATCAACACCGCCGCCACCAGTCAGCTCTCCAGCGGCCCCCAACGCAAATACACCAGCGATTTCTGGCACGATGTGCGGGAGATCTTCCGCAAAAAGTATCCCGGGTGCTATGTGTTGACCCAATGCTCCGGAGCCGGGGATCTGATGGCATACGGCGGACATTTTCTGCAAGCTGAAAAACGCAAGCTCCAACTTAAATACGGCGAAAAATTCCTGAAAGATTTCGGCGACAGCCTCGATTGGCCCGGTCTTACGCCCAAAACCCGGGAGTTCCTTGCCTACCGCAAAGCTATGCGTATGGAAAACGCCCAACGCATCGTTGCCGCATTTGAAGAAACTCTTGCCTGGGCAAAAAAAGCTCAAGTAAGCAGCATCGTTCTGCGGAACAAGATCGTTCCCCTTGAGCTTGATACCACCGTTATAACCCAAGAGCGGCTGGCACAAGCTCACGAAGTTTTGAAAAAGTGGGGCAATGCACCTTACAAAACCGACGGCACTCTGGAAGAGCGGGGCAATTACAACTTCCTGCTGACCAACCGCATCGACGGTGCCAAAAAGATCATTGCCAAGGCTGAACGCCAGAAAAAAGGCGGCAAACACAGCACCGAAGCCCGGTTGGTACGCATTGGCGATGTAGCATTTGCCAGCAACGGTTTTGAGCTTTTTATGGATTACATGCACCGCATACAGGCCCGCAGTCCCTTTATCCAGACCTTTGTAGTGGAACTTGCCGGACATTTGGGCAAAGATCAGCAGGGCGGCTACCTTGCCACCCAACGCGCCGTGGATAACCGGGGTTATTCGGCAACCATCAATCAATGCCCGGTTTCGCCCAAAGGCGGTCAGGAACTGGTGGAAGCCACAGTCAAAGGATTAAAGGAGCTTGCCAAATGAACAATGTGCGTGATTTCGGTGCCGTGGGTGACGGCGTAACTATGGATACCGCTGCCATCCAGAAAGCTATTGATGCGGGGGGCATGGTGAATTTTCCGCCGGGTACTTACCTTACCGGCACACTCTATTTGAAAAGTTACGGCGGTTTGCATCTGGAACAGGGGGCAAAGATCGTAGCCAGCAGCGACCCTGCCGACTACAATGCCGACGACTTTTGTGTGCAGAACCGCCCCCGCTATCACGAAGAAGCCTCCGGGGCACACTTGATCGTGGGCGTGGAAGTCAGTCATGTGACCATCTCCGGCGACGGCATTATTGATGGCTCCCGCAAGGCGTTTCAGCACACGCCCCTGCCCAGCGGCAAGTACGAAGTGGATAAATGGCGTCCGGCGCAGATGATCTACTTTGTGGAGTCTGACCACATAAATATCCGGAATGTGGAGCTTAATAACGCTCCTTACTGGACATGTTTCATCCATGGTTGCGAAGATGTAACCATTTACGGCGTAAAGATTTTCACCGAATGGCGTACCCGCAACGGCGACGGTATAGATATTGATTGCAGCCGTCGGGTGGCGGTCAGCGACTGCATTATCGATACCGGCGACGACTGCATAACTTTGCGTGCCGATTTGCAGCAGTTGAAAAATCAGGATCGCCCCTGCGAAGATGTAGTGGTAACCAACTGCATACTCAAAACCTGCTGCAACGCTATCCGGGTGGGCGTGGGGTCGGGCATTATCCGCAAAGCAGTGCTGGGCAATCTGGTGATACGGGAAACCCGCACGGGTATTTGCGTGGTCAGCAAGTATGGTTCTTACGCCGGAGTGAACATCCACGATGTAAAATTCCACGATATAATCATGGAGTGCAAACGCCCGTTCCTTGTCCAAAGCTCCATCAAAGGCCCGCTGGATGCCGAAGAACAGCATTTGAGCGACCTTGAATTCACCAACATCAGCGGCAGTGCCAACCGGGGCAGTCTGATCCAGGGCAATCCGGGGTATCCGATAAAAAGGATAAATTTCAACAATCTGAACTTTATCTACAATGGGGGCGAAGATATTACCGAACAACCCTACTATACAGAGTTCCGCAACAACTGCCCGCCGGAAGCGTTCCACATAGAAAACGCCGAAGATGTTTACTTTGATAAACTCCGCATCGACTGGAGCAAGGCAAGCGATAAATTCAAACACACCGCCAGCACCAGAGCATGCAAAAATATTGTAATGAAAGAAGTATCTTCAGAAAGACCGAATCTTGAAAAATAAGGGGATCAAAAAATGTTAAAGAAATGTGCAATTTGGGCGTTAACACTCGGCAGCTCTCTGCTGGCTGGCGAGTTGGTGGAAAACGGCAGCTTCGAAAAAAACTTCAACGGCGTGGGCAAAGCTCCTTACGGATGGCAGGTTGACGGCAAAAGCTGGACTCTGCTGGATGCTGATGGTGCGTTGGACTCCTATTCCATCGGGTATGATTCCGCAGCGGGCAAAACTATCCGCCAGAGCATAACTTGCAAAGGCAAAACCATTTATGAAATAAGTGCAGCTATAAAATGCCAGGGAGCGGTCCCGGTGTTAAAAGTTCTGGACAGCACCGGCAAACAGCTTGCGATATTGAAGGGCGATCCGAAAAATCCCGATGTCTGGAAAACTTTTTCTGCCAAATTCCGGATGCCCAAAACCGGCAAAGTCGATATTGTTATTTCCGCTTCCGGCAAAGGCTCTGCCAAAGTCGATGACGTGAGCCTTATGAATGCAAAGGATAAGAAAGAAGTTCAGCTGACAAAGCTTTTCACTCCGCCTGCCGGGGTGGTAAATCTGGCATTGAACCGCCCCTATACTATGTCCCGCAAAGCATCTTACAAGCGTTCGCAGGACAAGGGCGATGCTGTGCAGCTTACTGACGGCAAATTCACTGCCGGTCACTTCTGGACACAGAAAAGTACCGTTGGCTGGTCAAAAAATCCTATTGTTGAAGTTGTTGTTGATCTGGGCAAGGTCCAGCCTATTCAAGGCTTTATGTACAGTTGTGCGGCGAATCCGCCAGCTAATGTGCCTTTCCCGGATTCAATAAGTATCTTTACGAGTCTGGACAACAAACTCTGGTATTATACCGGCGATCTGATGGCAAAAAGCGGCAAAGAAGTCGGCAAGCCCATGCAGGACAAGTACAATCTTTACCGTGCCGCCAGTATGAATATGCCGACCAAAGGCAGATATGTCTGTTTCCAGATCAGACAGGATCCATCCAAACGTTATATGTTCGCTGATGAAATAATGGTATTCAAAGGCGATGATAAGCTGCTTGATGCTCCTCCGGCGGGGCCGGAAGCTGAATCGCTGGAAAAATTCATTGACAGTCTTATGCTTGCAACTCATTTCCGGGAAGATGCTGATTACATTCTGAAAAATGCGGGCAAACTCTCCGCAGCAGAGAAAAAAGCCCTGGCTGACAAATTTAACGATATGCTCAAAAATCCGGGCAAATTTCACCGCCCCGCCGATAAAGATTTTATCCCCATTCTGCCGATGCACAAGGTTCAGGAAGAGGTTTTTGCCCTTAACAACGTGGTACTTGCTGCCAACGGTTACACCCAGCCCGCGTTCTGGCAGAATTGCCGCTGGGATAATCTGCACCCCGTTGCTCTGCCGCCTGCCAATTCCACCCCCGCAGCGGTAAAAGTGGATATGATGGCTGGCGAAGTCCGCAGCGAAGCGATCAACATCGTCAACCCGACTGATAAAGTTATTGAATACAAAGTTGCTGTAACCGGTCTTCCCGCCAACGCCAAACTCGACTGCCGGGAAGTGCTTTTTGTGGATACCAAACAAAATGTTTACACAGCTTCTGCCCTGAAAAGCGGCAATGGCAATTCGGTAACGCTCAAAGTTTATCCGGGTATGAGCCGCCAGATCTGGTTTACATTTAACAAGCCCGACCTTAAACCCGGACTTTATAAAGCCGCCATCACGGCAACAGCCCCCAATGCCCCCACCCTTACCATGCCGCTGGAACTTGCCATCAGCACAGTCAAATTTCCCGCCCGCCCCCGTATGCACATCGGCGGCTGGGATTACCTTGACCACGGCGGCAAATTCTACAAAACTCCGGGCAATGTACCTGCTAATCGGGCAATGCTCAAAAGCATTTATGTCGACAGTCCGTGGGCGAAGCGTTCCGTGCTGCCCACCGGTGCCAAATATAACAAAGAGGGCAAACTGCTCAACCCCGGCAAGCTCAATACCGCCCGCTGGGATAAATGGGTGGGCATGTTCCCCGATGCCCGTTATTACTGCATTCATATATCTTGCCGGTATAAAAGCAACTGGCACGGCGAAAAGTATGGCTCCAAACGCTTTTTCCGCATGCTTACAGATTATATGACCGCCTTTGCCGCCCATCTCCGCAAACAGAACATCGACCCCAAACAGATCGTGTTCCATCTGGTGGATGAACCCCGCAACCACTCTTACGATCAGGTTATGATTAACTGGGCAAAGGCGATCAAGAAAAGCGGTGCCGGGTTTACCATCTATTCCAACCCCATTTACGGCGATCCCAAAAATGCGATGCCGGAGTTGTTTGAATACAGCGACATCATCTGCCCCAATCTGCTCTATATTTCGGGCAATGAAACTGCACTTGAATTCTACCGCAACGAAGTTAAAAAAGGCAAACAGTTATGGTACTACACCTGCCACGGGCCTTCCCGGTTGAATGACCCGGTTTATTACTACCGGGCGCAGGCTTGGCAGGCATTTGATATGGGCGGCAACGGTTCGTTCTTCTGGGCATTCGGCTGCGGCGGCGGTCAGGGCGACAGCTGGCACCCCTACACCCAGTCTTGCGAATATTCGCCCTATTATGTATCCCAAACCGATGTAATGCCCGCCAAGCAGTCCGAAGGTATCATTGAAGGTGCGCAGGATGTTGAGTATCTTTATATGCTCAAAGACCGCATTGCCGAGCTGAAAAAAGCGGGCAAAAGCTCCAAAGATATGGACGCTGCCGCCAAACTGATCGTTGAAGGTCCCCGGCGTGTGATCAACGCTTACGCAGTTGACAGCGACGGCAAAAAACTGAAATTCACCCAGCTGGTCAACTCGATCCATTGGGTGGCAGATAATGACCGTTCGGTTCCGGATAAAGTCCGTATCGAAGCACTCCGTTTGTTGGAAAAATTGCAGTAAAGGGTAACAAATGAAGACACTGATTTTGTCAGGAGTATTTTTCTCCATGTTATTATTGAACGCAGCACCGATCAAAATTATTACGCTGGGTACCGGGGCGGGCAACCCCTCCATGACCCGGGATAACTCCTGCACCTTTTTACAGGCTGGCAAATACAGTTATCTGATCGACGCCGGGTGCCATGTATCTTCTAAAATCATCCGCAAAGGGTTGGATTTCAACGACATCAAAGCTGTATTCATTACCCACATGCACGAAGATCACTTCGGCGGCTTGACCAGTTTTCTGAAAAACCGCATGGCTAAATACAGCCCCTACACCCGCCCCGGCAAGTGGAAGGGCTTCTGGCCGGAAGTCTGGCTGCCCGAAGCCGAGGGCATCAAAGCTTTTGAAATGCTTATGCAAGTGGCGACCCGGGGCGTGGGCAAAGAAAAAATCATCTGGAAGCTGATCAAACCCGGCTTGTTCTACGATGACGGCTACTTGAAAGCCACCGCCATACCCAATAAGCATATCAAATCCGGCGATGGATTTCTGCCCTCCTACTGCTTTTTGTTTGATATCGAGGGCAAAAAGATCCTCTGCACCGGGGATTTGCGGAACGACCTTTCGGATTTTCCGGTTGAAGCGGCTAAAGATGCCGATCTGGTTTTGTGCGAAAACACTCATTTTCTGCCCATCAGACACCTTGATCTTTTCAAAAGTATAAAACCCGGCAAGCTGGTTTTCAACCACAATGCCGGACGCAATACAGCCCAGTTTGAAGATGTAAAAAAGGCGGTAAACTATCCGGTTTTTATCGCCAATGATGGAGATGAATTTATTGTGGAGTAATTTTATAAATTTACGAAAAATAGGGAGTTGAAAAACATGAAAAAAAACTTTATTCAGATTGATCTTCCGGTAAAAAAGTCACATTTTTGCTGCAAGCGTTTTTCCGACAGCCAAGATACTTATTACAAACACCCTGCCCATGGGCAGGGTAAAGCATGCTTTACCCTTATCGAACTCCTGGTCGTGATCGCCATTATTGCTATTCTGGCGGCACTGCTGCTGCCAGCTTTGAGCAGTGCCCGGGCGGCTGCCAAACAGTCGGCATGTTCAAGCAATCTGCGGCAGCTTCTGCTGGGTATGCAGATGTATTCCAACGATAACGACGACTATTTTCCAAGCTGCAACGGAGAGCAGATGGGGGTTCCTGAGGATAAAGCACCGATCCCGGAATTCCCTGATTTCTTAAAAGGCAAAAGTGATTGGGCTGTCGGCTACCCCGACCGTATCTGGCCTTATATCCAGAATGCCAATGTGTATAAATGTGAAGCCAATGAATTTTTGAAGGCTAAAACAGGTAATTACGGCATGGTGGCTGGTCCGGACTATAAAAGTGATCAACTTAAAAAAAATGATCATTTTATCCACCCGCGCAAAACTTCCACGATCGATGATCCTTCGAAATTTATGGTGCTTTCCGAGAAAAACTTTGATGGCGGCTCCTGGTATCTCATGGGTAGAAACTACTACATTACCGCCCATCCCCACAACGGCGGAGCCAATGCCGCCTATGTCGATGGTCATGTGCAATGGTGGAAAGGCGAAATCGGCAATTCCTGCGGCTGCTGGCCTGCTGCAAGTGACAGCAAGCCGGAGTACAGCATGCGTTTGCAGAATGAAGCCTTTTGCTTGAAAATAAGAAATTGTGTAAATAAATAAGAAGTTGGTATGAAAAAATTATTATTTGGGGCAGTTCTGCTCTGTTTTGCCGTATTGTCGGGCACGGCGGCGCAAGTTGACTCTAATACGCTGGCAAAGCAGGATTTTCTCTTTATGCCCGAAAAAGTTTATGCGGTTCCCGGCGTGGAGTGCAACATCTATTTCAAGAACATCTTTCTGGCGGTCAATCAGAACAACTTTGTTTTTGATGTGGAGTGCAAATACGGCCGCAACGATCTCCGCCGCTGGCGTTTTCTCCCCACCGTTAAAGATGGCGGCAAATCTTTCCCGCTGACCCTTAAAGTTTATGATGAAGACGGTCTGGTAGCAGAACGCTCCACCACCGTTTATGTGGCAAATGCCGATGCCGGTAAAGACCGCGTTATCAATATCTTGCAAATAGGCGACAGTTTGACCAACTACACCATCCATTCTGCACAGCTCTATAAATATTGTCAGCAGCCCGGCAACCCAAAACTGACCATGATCGGCACCCGCCACTTCAACCCCCGGGGCGAAAAAATCCCCACCGAAGTAATGCACGAGGGTTACGCCGGGTGGCGGTGGGAGTCCTTCCTGACCCGCTTTGAGGGCAAGGGCCGCGGCAAAAAGAAGTTTGTCAAGAGTAAATTTCTCTACAAAAAAGATGGCAAGATCGTGGTAAGTCTGGCAGATTACCTTAAAACTTACAAATTCCCCACCCCGGATGTCATAACCATCCAACTGGGCGGCAACGATATTTTTGCGGCAACCGATGCCGACCGCGATGAACGCATCAAAAAGATCCTTGATAATGCCGATACCTTTATTGCGGCGTTGCGGAAAGATGCCCCCAATGCGATTTTGGGAGTGGGTTTTTTGCCGCCCAACGCCAATCAGGATGCTTTCGGCGAAAAATACAAATGCCGCCAGACTGCCTGGGGCAAAAACAAAAATCAGTTTTATACGAATTGTGCCATGCAAAAGCACTTTGCTGCCAAACACCCCGATATTATCATGATCCCGACAGTATTCGGCGTTGACAGCGAAAACAATTTCCCCGTCCGCAAAGAACCTGCCAACCAGCGGAGCAAAACCATCGTGGCACGCCAGAACAACGGCGTACACCCCAATCACGACGGCTACCGGCAAATTGGCGATGTATATTACGCATGGCTGAAAAATGTTTTGGATAAAAAAGTTAAATAAATTTTAATATCGAAAGGTCAAAACCATGAAAAAACTTCTTTTGGCAGCCTTGACTGCTCTCTTGTTCAATACAGCGTATTCGGCGGCTCCTGCAGCAAAAT
This sequence comes from Victivallaceae bacterium, assembly GCA_045585955.1. Taxonomy (GTDB): domain Bacteria; phylum Verrucomicrobiota; class Lentisphaeria; order Victivallales; family Victivallaceae; genus SIG78. The sequence continues at coordinate 5,381 of JAZMZK010000060.1, read as the reverse complement.
ATGCCCGTCAGGATCGGCTGGTGCTGCCGGAAAAAATCTACGCCGTTCCCGGCATTGAGTGCAACATTTATTTTAAGAATGTGTTCCTTACCATCAATTACGCCAACTATGTTTTTGATGTGGATTGCAAGCTCGGCCGCAACGATTTGAAACGCTGGCGTTATATCCCCACAGCCAAAGACAGCGGCAAAAATATTCCGCTGACTCTGACCGTTTACAACGAAGATAATCAAATCGTTGCCAAAGGCGAAACCACCATTTGCATTGCCAACCCCGATGCGGGGAAAGGCAAAGAGATAAATGTGCTGATGGTGGGCGCCAGCATCGTAAATTATACGGTCATGCCCTATCAATTCTATAAGCTTTGTCAGAAAGCGGGCAACCCCAAAGTAAACATGCTGGGTACCCGTCATTTTGACCCCCAAAATATGAATATACCGGAGGTAATCAAGCACGAGGGCCACGCCGGATGGACATGGAACAAATTCCTGACCCGCTGGGACGGCGATGGCGAAAAAGACCGCAAAAGCGTATTTTTGACCCAAAAAGATGGCAAACTTGTTTTCAGTCTGGGCGAATATTTGAAAAAACACAACTTCAAAACCCCGGATTTTATCACCTTCCAAACCGGGATCAATGATATATTCAATGCCACCGACGAAAATCTTGCTGAACGCATCCAAGCCATCCTGAAAGATATGGACGATACCATAAAGGCTTTCAAAAAAGATGCCCCTAACGCCGTTTACGGCATCGGCTTGCTGACACCCAACGCCAATCAGGACGCTTTCGGCAGTAAATACAAGTGCGGTCAGACCGCATGGCAGTACAGCAAAAATTATTTTGCCATGAATGCTGCCATCATCAAGTATTTCGGGAACAAAGACCCGAAAATAGTTATTCTCCCCAGTCAGGTGGGTATTGACAGCGAAAACAATTTTCCGGTCAGAAAAGAAGCCGCAAGCTACGGCACCAAAAACATGATCTTCCGGCAGGATAACGGCGTACACCCCAACGTGGACGGCTACAACCAGCTGGGCGACATTTATTACGCATGGATGAAAAATATCATTGACAAAAAGAGAAAATAAAGTGCCAAATGTATGGCAAACTTAAAACAGATCATCGGTGCGATCAGTATGTATGCCGATGACAATGACGACTGGATACCGCCGGGGCAGCGGCGCGACCGCGGTTCAAACGGCAAAGCCACGCAGACAAAATGGTACTCGATCATTAAGCCTTACGGTATTGATTACGACAAACACTCCAAAGCCACCTGTCTTGAGTGTCCGGCAGAAACCCGTAACTTCACCAGCCAGCTGACCTATACGCATTACGGCACCAATCCGTATGTTATGGGAGTTTTCAATTCGGATGACTCCACCAGATTTCAGAACCGGCGCACCATCTATTCCGACCCGACCCAAATCAGAGTGGTAATGGATTTGACCGCCAATACCACCAGTGTAAAATATCCCTCCAGTGCCAGTTACCGGCATGGTGCTGGCGATGTCCGCGACTCACAAACCAAGATGCCTTCTCCGGGATCATTCTGTAATATGGCTTTTCTTGACGGGCATGTGGCACCGCTGACCGCTACTGAAATGCGCAATACTTACACAATGGATTCCAAGCAGGCGATGTATATGGTCAACGGCGAAAGCATCCTAAAAACTTCCGCAGGATTTGACTTAAGCACAGCAGCATACTGATTGCCCGCCACGGCGTAGTGTGCCTTTCGCCGCATACGCCCGGCTTCGTTACACTACGCCGTGGCAAGCGGGCAGTATTTATTTAAACAGTCAACGACCATACTCGCGTAAGCGAGCAACTTCACGCTTGCTTTGTCAAAAGCAAGCTCTTCACATCTTCACCCGCCGCAGGCGGACTTCACGCAGTCAGCGGAACGCTGACTGCACTAATAGATGGCGGCTGTCAGACTGGTCGGACTGGTCGGACTGGTCGGACTGGTCGGACAAATCAGACGGAACCTTGCCGCCAACTGGTGCGATAGTGTGCGTGGCGGCTGACTTGTCCTCCGTAGCCTCCGGCGTAGGAGGATGCCGCTTTACTGGTGCGATAGTGTGCGTGTGGCAAGCGGGGCGTTACCCGGCGTGTTGCCGGCAGGAGCGGAGCGTCTACCGGCTGTAGCGGGCTTTGCCCGCTTCCCATACACTCTCATACATTCCCATACTCTCCCATAATCTGTCGCGCGGCAAGCAGGTGTTCGCCTTACGATGTTATATCGTATGCCGCCTTTCGCCGCAGCTTGCGGGCGATAGTATAGATGGCGGCTGTCGGACTGGTCGGACAAGTCAGACGGAACCTTGCCGCCAACTGTTGCGATATTGTGTTGGCAAAGCGGGCTTTGCCCGCTACCGTTGATTACCGTTTATTTAAGCATTTCAAACTCGTAGAGTTCCAAACGGTTTTTGTAGTTGTTGGAGTAGCTTCGCATGGGAAATTCCATACGCACTTTTACTGTGCTCCACACTTTGCCGTAATCGTACTCCACAAAGTATTTGCCTTTGGTGACTTTGGCTTTGGGGGTCTTCCACTCGCCGAACTTCCAGATCATCAGCTTCATGCCCTCCAGATTGTCGCCCCACACCCGTATCTTGCTGAATTTGGGCACAAACTTGGGAAACGCCAATTCGTACCACAACTCTTTATATACATGGGGCAGCCATGCAATGGAGTCGATTATACCGTCAAACATGCAGTCCTGCTGCTCCATAAAGCTCTGATACATATAGCCGCAGTAGGAGCTGCTGACCTCAATATCCCGGTGTTTGCCGAAGAGGATGTTGCCCCGATTGCAGCGGAGGTGTTCATCTTGCTCAACACGCTTGCGGACTTGGTCAAGGGTGGGCAGATTTTGATCCATCTTTTCGCTGGTCAAAAGCAAAACCTGATAAGGTTTCATGGTCAAAGTCAGCCCCTTTTCCGGAAGAGTCAGGCGGCGGTTTTCCCGGAAAACATACCATGATCTGCCGGCAAGGCGGCTGTCAACTTTGAGGGTGACTTTCTGGCTTTTGGGCGAAACATTCACTGCCGCATAAAGGTATTTGCCATTATAGCTCCAACAGCGGGTATCGACCATGGAATTGCCTGCCGAACTTGATGGCTGCTTTTCCGGCGAAGAGATGATTTCACCCAGCCGGTCAAGAGAGGTAAAGAGGAAATCCCAGCCGTAACTGTTGGAAGGTCGGCCGCAATGTGCATACCATATATAAGGCGTAATGCCCTGCGCCCCGTGGCAGACAGCACTCCAGCATGATGCGTTGTTTTCATCAAAGTTGGGGTAGTCCGCAGCGGAATTGTTTATGTTGTAGCTGTGTGCCTGCGGGGTCAGCATGATGATTTTGTTTTTTCTGCCCGAAGAGCTGATTTCATTGCAGCGGCGGCGGATAACATCCACATCATTTTTCAGCAGGCGTTTGCCCTCTTCGCTCACCACCGGGTTGATGTAGGGGTGGGGGTTGAGTATATCGGCACAATCCACATATTTAGCCGGTTCACGGGAAATGATCATCACCGGGTGATAGGGGTCAAGAGCTTTGATATGCTCATAAACATATTTGAGATAAACCGGCGAAACCGCCCGGCACTCCGGCTCATCTTCCAGATAGTAGAGCGTAAAATTCTTATTACGGTTGGCTTCGATCTGCTTTTTAACGGCATCCAGCACCTTTTGCGAAGGCTTTATATCGTGGGTGGATTCCCGCTGTTCAGTGCCGGGAACCAGTCGGTTGACCTGCATATTGACCCATTGGGTAACATTTACCGGGTGCTTGGCACTCTGGGTGGGGTATTTTTCTTTCAAAGCATGGCTGACGATCCAGTTGCTTTCACCGCCGTACCAGCCCAGTACAAAAGTATTTTTGCCGTCGATGACCAAACGGTCGTTTTCTATCCAGCTCATGCTTACATCGGTCTTGGGCAGTTTGCGTATATCCATGGAATCTGAATAGACGATTTTGCCCGCCTTGACCAGATCGAATTTTACCGGAATGGAGCTCTTTTGGGCAAAATCCAGCGGCAGATCAAAGGTAATAGAGCCCTTGCCGGTAAGAGTGTACTTTTTGCCGTCAACCGTAACGAGCACTTTTTCGGGAACGGTCAGAAGTTTTACTATGCCCTGCAGGCGGTCAGACTTCTGCCCCGGGAAAAAGGCGTTGCTGTATCCCGGCTGGGCAAGGTCGATCTGCATGGGTACAAAGTTGACTTCGGCACGGTAATTGCGGGCGGCGGCAACTTTACCGGCGGAATTTTTCAAAACCATGGTAAAAAGCTGTTTACCTTTGCCGGTATTGGCAAAAGTTACCGGTTGGGTCGTAATGGTATTTTCGTAACCTTTAAGGGTAACAACTTCTTTATGAGGAGCTTTCAACGCCGGAGAAGTTATTTCCAAAGTGTATTTGCCCGCCGCCGGAGGCACCAGATCGGCACGCATGATGAGTTTGCCGGAGTTTTCGCTGTCAAGTTCGGCAGCAATATTTTTGATGTAAATATCGTTTTTCAGCGGCCGCACCGGGAAATTGCCGAATTTTTCAAAACGGTCAAGCTCGTTGAATGCCACATGCTGCACAGCGTAACTGCTCCAGCGGCAAATTTCCGGCTGCATACGCTGGCGTGCCACATTAAAGAGCCACTCTTTTTTCCAGAACTTGTTGCGGGTCATGTAGAGTACTTCCAATGGAATACGCATTTCCACACTCCAGAAATCCTTGCCGTGGAAGGTTTTGGCTTCGTAAAGCGGCGAAAATTCATCGGGGCGGATCACCCCTTTTTCGCCGAAAAACATCTGGAAAGTCGCTCCGGCAGCTCCCACGGCAAACTGGTAATATTCGTCGGACATGGCAGTCGGCGCAAAGAATATTTCCACACAATCGTCAGCCCAGAGCCGGTTGGTATCACGACCGGTGATTTTGGCACGGAGCTTGCTCATATCCGGCTCAAAACACTTGATCCCGATATAGATATTTTCTTTATCGGCAAGCACCGAAAAAGCGGTATCTGCCAACGGTTTCGGAGCCTTGGGCCAACGCTTGGTCAGCATGGTGAAGTTGGAGTATTTTTCCGCCTTCGCCCAAGCAGTTTCATCAAGTTTGCCATCCAGAGTTATATTATTTGCAACGCCCACTTTTCCGGCACAAACAACCAATGCGGTACAGCTTAAAACTGCCGCAGCAAAAAACTTCTTCATAAATTGCCAATTCCTTATTTATATGTTTTGTTCCCAATAAGGGTCGGTACTTGAGGAGGGGGAAAAGACCTTTTGAGGAAAGGTCCTTTTCCCCCTCCTCAAACTCCACCCCTTTTTTCCAAACCTTTTACCGGCATTTATCTTTTTGCTCCGCAAAAAGATAAATGCC